>CAYTXQ010000027.1:5355-10383 GCA_964441535.1 uncultured Muribaculaceae bacterium | reverse complement strand
TTTTTTTTACTATCTACTATAGAATTCAACAATTAATGATTCGTTAATTTCAGAACTTAATTCAGTTCTTTCTGGATATCTTACATAAGTTCCAACTTTTTTCTTATCATCATATGTAATATAATTTGGACGATTTAAAGTTGTTTCCAATGCTGCAATAATAGCAGGGTGTTCTAAAGATTTTTCTTTTATTGAAATAACGTCTCCAGGTTTAACGGTATATGATGGAATATTTACTTTTCTATCATTTACTAATATATGCCCGTGGTTTACTATTTGACGAGCAGCTCTTCTAGTATTAGCAAATCCTAAACGATAAACTAAATTATCTAAACGACTTTCTAATAACTTTAAGAAATTTTCACCAGTAATACCTTTCATTTTTGAAGCTTTTTCAAATAATTTTCTAAATTGTTTTTCGTTCATACCATACATAAATTTAACTTTTTGTTTTTCAGTTAATTGTATTCCGTATTCACTAACTTTTCTTTTTCTATCTCTTCCATGTATTCCAGGACCAAATGGTTTACGAGCTAACTCTTTACCATTTTCTAAGATAGAAAATCCTACACGACGAGCTTTTTTATATGCAGGTCCAGTGTATCTTGCCATATTATTTTCCTCCTTTTAATGTCTAATACAAGAGGTTTTTAACAGATAATATAATAGGGAGTTTAATTTAATACTTTCTATAGTGCAGCCGCTATATACTTATAATTGAATTCTCTTAAACACATTAATATATTAATCTATTGCTGCCAAATGAATTAGCAATATGAATTATACAGTTTTTTCATTAAATAGTCAACTGTAAAAATATATTTACAATATCTTTTTTTATTACAAAATATATGTTAAAATACTATTAGAATAAAGGATTGATATAAATGAGCATGAATTTTGTAGTATTGATATGTGTCACATTTGTAATAGTTGGAGTAATAATAATAGCATTAACTCTTTATTTTATGAATCATAAATATAAAAAGAATTATCTTAATAAAATAGATGAACTTGAAATTAATAAAAATCAAATAATATCTGGAACTATTTTAAGTGAATTAAATAAAGTAGAATCTTTAATCAATAATGATGAATTAAGAGAAAAGTTTAATGAATGGCAAGATAGATTTAAAATAATAAAAAATGAAGAAGTTCCTAAAATTACTGATTCATTAATTGAAACAGAAAATTTATATGAATTACGTGACTATAAAGGATTAAAAAAGAAAATAGTAGAAATAGAATTAAATATATATATAATTAAAGTAAGATCCAATACTTTATTAGATGAAGTAAGAAATATTACATTAAGTGAAACTAAAAATAGAGAAATAGTATCCAGATTAAAAACTGAATATAGAGAAATATTAAATAAATATAATAAAAAAGAATCTGAATATAAAGAAATTTCCAGTGTAATAAAATTGCAGTTTGAGAATGTTGATAAATTATTTAGTGCTTTTGAACTTACAATGGAGAATAATCAATATACTGAAATAAGTAAAATAGTAAAAGCTTTAAGTGATTTAATAGGAAACCTACAAATAGTAATAGAAGAAACTCCAACTATAATATTTTTAGGTAGAAATATTATACCTTTAAGAATGAATGATATTAAAAGTATTTATAAAAAAATGACGAAAGATGGTTATCAGTTAAGTTTTATGAATCTTGAATATAATGTTAAAGAAACAGAAAAGAAAATTGCAGATATATTTGATAGATTGAATGTACTCAATTTAGAAGATTCTATATTTGAACTTAAGACTATACTTGATTATTTTGACTCTTTATATAATGATTTTGATAAAGAAAAATTAAGTAAAAAGTCATATGAAGAATACAGTAGAAATATAGCACTAAGACTTCCAAAATTAGAGAAGGTTATTAAAGATTTACTACTTAAAATAGAGGATATTAAATACAGTTATGATTTATCTGATGAAGATGTTTCAATAATAAAAGAAATAAAAGATGAAATAGTAAATATGCAAAAAGATTATGATTTAATTATTACTTCTCATCAGAATAAAACTTTTGCTTATTCAAGACTTGCTAAAGAGATGGAACTCTTAAACGTAAGATTAACAAAAACAAAAGATAAGTTGGAATTAGCAGTAAGAACTTTTGGATCTTTAAAAGAAGATGAATTAAGAGCAAGAGAACAATTAGATGAAATTAAGAAAGTATTAAAGGAAGCTAAATATAAAATAAACAGCTTTAAATTGCCAGTTATTCCCAAAAATTATTTTGTAGAATTATCAGAAGCAAGTGATGCTATAAACGAAATAGCAAAAGAATTAGATAAAAGAGTTATAAATATAGGTACTTTAAATCTTAGAGTAGACACTGCAAGAGATTTAGTTTTAAAACTGTATAATACTTCAAGTGAACTGGTTAAATCCGCATGGATGGCTGAAATGTCTATAGTGTATGGAAATAGATATAGACCTGTTAATAAAGATATTAACTTAGGATTAATAAAGGCAGAATCAAGTTTTTATAAAGGAGATTTTAGAGAATCTTTAGAATATGCTGTAAATGCCATTAGTATAGTAGAACCTAATATACACAAAAGATTATTAGAAGAATATCAAAAATAAAATAGACCTTTTGGTCTTTTTTTTGTATAATAGTCTAAGGTGAAGAAAAAATGATATACCTTGATTATTCAGCAACTACTCCTGTAATGAGAGAAGTTTTAGAATCTTATATAACAGCAACTAAGGAATTTATGGCTAACTCTAATTCTATTCATAGTTTTGGAGTTAAATCTAAGGAATTATTAAATAATGCTACTTCTCAAATAAGTTCTTTATTTAGTGTATCTAATAATGAAATTATATATACAAGTGGCGCTACTGAAAGTAATAATATGGCATTAAAAGGAGTCGCTTTAGCTTATCAGAATTTAGGTAAGAGAATATTAATATCTAAATTAGAACATCCTTCTATTTATGCGATTTGTGATTATTTAAAAACCTTAGGTTTTATAATAGAAGAAGTAGAAAATGACAATAATGGACTAATTGATTTTAATGATTTAAAAGAAAAGATAAAAAAAGATACAATATTAGTAAGTATATGTGCAGTAAACAGTGAACTAGGTATAAGGCAACCTTTAAAAACACTAAGACAGATTATAAAAAGAGAAAATCCTAATACTTTGTTTCATTCAGATATGACTCAAGGTATAGGAAAAGTGTCAGTTAATTTTCATGATGTAGATTTAGCAAGTATTAGTGGACATAAAATATATGGTCCTAAGGGCATAGGACTTCTTTATAAAGAAAATAAAGTAAGATTAGTACCATTAATTCATGGAAGTAGTAAAACAGATGATTTAAGACCTGGAACACCACCTCTACCATTAATTGTAAGTTTTTCTAAAGCAATAAGAATAGCATTAACAGAAGTTTCTAAAAAGGAACATTATGTTAAAAAATTAAATGATAAAATATTAAATAATTTAAAAAATAAAAAAGATATATTAATTAATAGTACTAGTTATTCAATACCTCATATATTAAATATCAGTTTATTAAATATTAAACCTGAAACATTTATTCATGCTTTAGAACAACATGACTGCTTTGTAGGAACTAATACTGCATGTGCTAGTGGTGAAGAAAGTATTGGTATTATGGCAGTATATAACGATAATAAAAGAGCTAAAACAAGTATTAGAATAAGTTTAAGTCATCTAACAACTAGTGATGAAATAAATAAATTTTTAACATACTTTGATAGTGAATATGATAAATTAAATAATTTAATGTAGGTGCTTATGGAAAAAATAATAATTATTAAATATGGAGAATTAAATACCAAGAAAGATAATATAGGTTTCTTCTTAAAAAAATTAAGAGATAATATTAAAGATTCTTTAAAAGAATATGAAGTATTAATTAAATATGATAGAGGAAGAATGTTTATAACTTCAGATAATGATTTAGATGCTATTGTAGACAGATTAAAGTGTGTTTTTGGTATACATGAAATAAATATTGGATATGTATTAGATTCAATTGATTTTGAAAATATTAAGAATAATATATTAAATTTAATTAAAGATAAAAACTTTAAAAGTTTTAAAGTTGAAACTAAAAGGAGTAATAAAAAGTATCCTATAAACAGTATGGAAATATCTAAAGAAATAGGTGCTTATATATTATCGAATATAAAAGATATACATGTAGATGTTCATAATCCTGATTTACTTATAAACATTGAAGTAAGATTGTCTAATGCTTATGTATATTTTGATAAAGAAGTATGTTTAGGAGGATATCCTGTAGGGTCTTTAGGTAAAGGCTTATTAATGTTAAGTGGAGGAATAGATTCTCCAGTAGCAGGTTATCTGGGAATAAAAAGAGGAGTTAAATTAGGGGCTATATATTTTGAAAGTCCTCCTCATACAAGTATTCAGGCTAAGAATAAAGTAATATCTTTATCTAGAAAATTATCTTTATATAATAATGGTATTAAATTATATATAATAAAATTTACAGATATTCAAGAAGCAATATTAAAAAATATTCCTAATGAATATCTAATTACTATTATGAGAAGAATGATGTATAGAATTAGTGCTATAATTGCTCGTAACAATAATTATCAAATACTTATTAATGGAGAAAGTATAGGACAGGTGGCTAGTCAGACATTAACAAGTATGAGAGTTATTAATGAAGTAGTAAAAATACCAGTAATAAGGCCAGTAGCATGTTTTGATAAAGAAGAAATAATAAGTTTAGCAAAGAAAATTGATACTTTTAATACAAGTATTCTTCCTTATGAAGACTGCTGTACTATATTTGTTCCAGAACATCCTGTAATTAATCCTTTGATTAAGAAATGTGAAGAATATGAAGAGTTATTAAATTATGAAGAATTAATTGATTATGCAGTTAAATCTTGTGAAGTTCTAAATATATCTACTGAAGAAGATATAGAATTTAAAGATTTATTGTAATAAATAATAATAAATTTCCCGGTTTACCAGATAGAATATTAAAACAATGT
>CAYTXQ010000027.1:2206-5345 GCA_964441535.1 uncultured Muribaculaceae bacterium | reverse complement strand
GAAAATTATAAATCAGCTTCATTAAATTATGAAAATGAATTAGAAAGACAAGATAATGAATATTTTAATGATTATGGATATAATTTATTTGATAATAAAAAACGTAAAGTTGACACTAATAAACTAATATTAAAACCGAAAAGGAATGTTAATAAGGATTATATAAATATAAAAAGATAGTAAAACCATCTTTTTTTTTGTATAATAAAACTGAGGTGTGAATTTTGAAAATATTATCTGTAAATGCTGGAAGCTCTTCTTTAAAGTTTACTTTATTTGAAATGCCAGAAGGCAAAGAATTGATAAATGGAGCCTTTGAAAGAATAGGCATAGGAAATAGTTTTTATACTATAAAAATAAATGGAGAAAAAATAAAAAGAGAAGTAGAATTAAAAGATCATAAAGTAGCAATAGAATACTTAATTGAAGAATTATTTAATAATAAAATAATTACTTCTTTGGATGATATAGAGGGTATAGGACATAGAGTAGTACAAGGAGGTTCTTTATATAAGGAAACTACATTAGTTACAGATAAAGTTATAAATGATATAGAGTCATTATCTGATTTAGCTCCTTTACATAATCCTGCTAATGTTTTAGGTATAATGTCTTTTAAAGAAAAATTACCTAATGTACCAAATACTGTGGTATTTGATACTGCTTATCATCAAACAATGGATGAAGAAATGTTTATGTATGGAGTACCATATGAATGGTATGAGAATTATCATATAAGAAAATATGGATTTCATGGAACTAGTCATAGATATATTTATAAAAATATTAGTGAATATTTAAATAAACCAAATTTAAAAGTAATATCTTGTCATATAGGTAATGGGTCATCTATAGCAGCTATTAAAGATAATAAAGTATTAGATACATCAATGGGACTTACTCCTTTAGCTGGAGTAATGATGGGTACAAGATGCGGAGATATAGATCCTAGTATAGTTCAATACATAATGAAAAAAGAAAATTTATCAGTTGATCAAGTGTTTGATATACTTAATAAGAAAAGTGGATTTCTTGGTATAAGTGGATTAAGTAATGATTCTAGAGATATTGAAGCTGGTTCAGCAGAAGGAAATCCTAGATGCAAATTAACTCAGAAATTAAACGCAAGAAAAATAGCAAACTACATAGCAGTATATAATAACTTACTTGAGAATGCAGATGTAATATGTTTTACTGCAGGTATAGGAGAAAATAGTATGTTAACTAGAAAAGCTGTTATTGAAAGAATTAAATCATTAGGAGTAATAATAGATGATGAAAGAAATAATACAAAAGGAAAATTTAAATTAATAAGTTCTGATGATTCATCTATTCCAGTATTCGTTATTCCTACCAATGAGGAATTAATGATAGCTAATGATACTTACGAATTAATAAAATAGAAAGAAGGAAGACTATATATGAAACCGGATTATAAAGGTATATATAAAAAAATAAAAAATCATAAAGATATAGTAATTACTAGACATATAGCACCAGATCCAGATGCCATAGCTAGTCAAATATCTTTAAGAGACTCAATAAGAGAAACTTTTCCTGATAAAAATGTTTATGCAGTAGGAGTAGGAGTAGCAAGATTTAAATATTATGGATATTTAGATAAATTAAAAGAAGAAGAATTAAATGATCCATTATTAATAGTGTTAGATACTCCTAATATATCTAGAATAGATGGAGTTACTTACGAAAAATATAAAGATGTAATTAAAATTGATCATCATCCTTTCGAAGATAAGATGGGAGATATTGAATTTATAGAAGATAACGCTTCTTCTACATGTCAACTTATTATAGAATTATTATTCAATACTAAATTAAAAATTAATAAAAAAGTAGCAGAAAATTTATTTATGGGTGTAGTATCAGATTGTGATAGATTTTTACTTTCATATACTAGTTTAAAAACATTTAAATTAATTACTAAATTATTAGAAGAATCTAATATAGATTTCTTACCTTTATATGATAAATTATATGAAAGAAGTATTAATGAATTTAAATTTAAAGGATATATAGCAAATAATATTAATATTACTGAAAATGGCCTAGGATATATAAGAATATCAAAGAATGTTTTTGAAGAATATGAAGTAGATCCTGCAACAGCATCTAATTTAATTAATGATTTTAATTATATTAAAGAAATGAATGTATGGATATTTATTGTGTACGATGAAAAAAATAATTTATATAAATTAAATATTAGATCAAGAGGACCTATAGTAAATGAAATAGCAAGTCATTATAATGGAGGAGGACATAAACTGGCTAGTGGTATTAGAACCCCTTTAGAAAGTGATATAGATAAAGTAATAAAAGAACTGGATGAAGTTTGTAAATTGTATAAGGAAAAGAATAATGAAAATAATTAAATTCAAATTAAAAAAAAATAATATTTATGAAATAATATTTGATAATAAACTTAAACTTGATTTATATGATGATGTAATTATTAAATATAACTTATTATCTAAAAAAGAAATAGATAATAATGAATTTGATAATATAGTAAAAGATAATTTTGAATTAAGTGCATATTACAAATCTTTAAAGTACATAAATATTAGAATGAGAAGTAAACAGGAAATAATAAATTACTTAAAAAAATCATTATTTGAAGATTATATAATAAATAAAATAGTAGCAAGACTAGATAAAGAAGGTTATTTAAATAGTAAAATTTATATAGAAGCATATATTAATGATCAGATAAACCTTACAAATAATGGTCCATATAAAATACTAAATAGTTTAATATATCTTGGCTTTAATGAAAATGAAATAAGTAAATATTTATCTGAAATTGATAATGATATCTGGACTGATAAATTAAAAAAAATAATAGATAAAAAAATTAAAATAAATAAGAATAAAAGTACAAGAAACTTAATAAATAAATTAAATTATGAATTAATTAATTTAGGTTATGATAAACAGGATATTAATGATATACTTAAAAATATAGAAATAGATGATAATGATACTTTTATTAAAGAAGCAGATAAATTAAAAGAAAAATTAAGTATGAAGTATTCAAATAAAGAGTTAAAATTACATCTAAAAAATAAGTTGTATACTAAAGGTTTTGATTTAGATAAAATTAATAGTTATTTAGAAA
>CAYTXQ010000027.1:0-2106 GCA_964441535.1 uncultured Muribaculaceae bacterium | reverse complement strand
ACTTGCAACACTTGAAATTATTTCATCTTTTACATCTTCAAGTTTTGCTTTATCTTTAGTAGCAACTCTTAAAATAACATGATACCCATAAGTGGTTTTAACTGGTGTAGTAGTATATGTTCCATCTTTTAAAGCATATGCTGCTGTTTCAAATTCAGTAGTCATATCTCCTTTATTAAAATATCCTAAATTTCCACCTTTACTTGCATTAGTTTGATCATCAGAATATTTTTTTGCTAAAGATGTGAATGTCTTAGAAATATCAGTACTTTTCTTTAATTTTTTAATAATATCTTTTGCTTCTTCTAAAGCTTCATTTTCTTTCTTAGTTTTTTCATCATCAGTCATATCATCAGTAACAGCTGGTGTTATTAATATATGACTACATTTAATATCTCCTACTATTTCTTTTTTATAATAATCTTTAATTTTTTTATCTGTTACTTTTGTTTCTGCATAATCTGTTATTGCTAAATTTTGTAGATAACTTATTTGTAAATATTCTTGGTAAGCTTCAATTGTAGAATATCCTGTTTGACTTTGAATAGCACTTTCTAAGTCATCTCCATAGTATCCTTTTAAAGAACTTATCTGACTTTCAGCCTGACTTTTAGCCTCAGTAATTTTATCTTTATATTCTTTTTCTAAAATAGTTTTATCTATCATACTTATTAGAGTATAAAGAGCATATTTATCTTTCATTTCACTGTATAAATCATCAACACTTATTTTTTTGCCATCTAACTTTATAACAGCTTCCTCTCCATTTTTTAAAGTAGGGATTTTGTTACATCCACAAGTAAGTAATAAACACATACTTAATACAAAAATCTTCTTTTTCATAAATCCTCCATTCATAAAAAATATCATATCAGATAAATAAATAAAAAACAAGAATAACACTCACACAATAGTAAAATGTTCCATAAAATATTAATGAAAAGACAAAAAAAGGAGGAATGATTTATGAATGCAAAAGGATGTGGATGCTTAGGACCTGCTATTATTTTAGTTTTATTCATTTTATTAATAATCATTGTAGGAGCGTATATTTAGTCTTATTATAATTAATTCAAAAGGAGGTTTCTTTTGAGTTCCAATAAAAAAATAAATTATAAGAGTAGTAACATAATAATACTATTATATGTACTGCTTTCGATTATACTAAGTGCAATCGTTTTTTATTAAAAGAGGTTTAACCTCTTTTTATTTTGTAAGAAATATGGTATTCTATATATAAGATAAGTAGGTTATAGATATGAAATTAAGAAAAGAAGTTAAAATTTTTTTAGTAGTATTAGTAATTGTAATCATAGGTAGTATTTTTATTTCTAAAAAAATAGAGGAGTATAGATATAAACAAACTTATGAATATAAATTACTTCAAATAGATTATTCTAAAAATGATGTAAAAATCTTATTGAAAAAATTAAAAGATAAGGAATTAAATATATTATTAAAAAAGACTTATAATGAAAATTATATTACTTTTATCAAAGAAAAATATTTTATATTTAAGAATATAGATAAATATATAGAATATCAGGATGAAAATGATAAGTTAGATTCAAGTAAAATAGTAGCATTAGTTAATGTGGGAGCGTATAGAGATTTTTATGAAGACCCAGTAGCAACTGATGTATCTAAAGGAGATTTAATACTTGTAAATAAATATAATTACATTGATAAAGACTATGTTACAGAAGATATAGAAGATATTTCATCACAATATGCTTATGAAGGTAACAGTATTAAAAGTAATGTGTATTCTGCATATAAAAGTATGTGGAATGCTGCTAAAGCAGATGGTATTCAATTAATAGTAGTATCTTCTTATAGAACATATGATTATCAGGAAAAGTTATGGAAAGATAGAGAAGAATTTGCGGGAGAAGAATCAGCTGATGCATACACAGCAAGAGCAGGTTACTCTGAACATCAAACAGGACTTGCAATAGATTTATCTATGTGGGGTGATACTGCAAATAAATTTGCAGATACTCCAGCATTTACTTGGATGCAAGAGCATGCTACAGAATATGGTTTTATATTAAGATATCCTTTAGATAAAGAGGATATAACTGGATATGAATATGAAGCATGGCA
>CAYTXQ010000026.1:0-11055 GCA_964441535.1 uncultured Muribaculaceae bacterium | reverse complement strand
ATAGTCAATTTAATAGTTTCACCTACTTCATGTTTATATAAATTATATTTAAATTCTGCTACTGAAATAACTTTAACTGAATCTATAGTTGTTATAATATCACCCTTTTTCAATCCACTTTTCTCTGCTGATGAATCACTCTCAACTTCATAAATTGTTACTCCTTCTTTAGAAACATCAGTAAATTGAGTATAATTAGAATCATACATTGAAACTCCTAAATAAGGTCTTGCTATCGATTCACCTGATTCTAATTTTGTGGCATATATAACTGCATCCTCTATAGGAATAGCAAATCCCATACCTTCAACTCCACTTGAAATAAGTTTTAATGAAGTTATACCGATTACTTCACCATTAGAATTAGCCAAAGGTCCCCCACTATTTCCTGAATTTATAGCAGCATCAGTTTGTAATACTTTCATAATATAATCTGTAGAAGAGGTATTATTCATTGCTACTTCTACCATTCTATCTTTACCAGATAATATTCCTCTTGTAACAGTCCAGGAATAAGTGCTATCTAAAGGAGCACCTACTGTAAAAACTGTATCACCTACTCTTAAATCTTTACTTTCTCCAAGTTTTACGACTTTTATAACATCAGCACTTGGAACACTTAGAACGGCAATATCTGAATATGTGTCCTTTCCTACCACAGTAGTTTCTATTTCTTTTTCATTAGTAAAAATAACTTTTACTTTGTTGGCTCCATCTATTACATGATTATTTGTTAGTATGTAGCCTTTTTCATTACTTGTTTTATATACAAATCCTGTACCTGTTGCTATTAAATTATCATTCTGATAACTTTCTACTATCACTACTGCATTATAAACTTTTTCTACAGCATCTGCTATTCCTGCATCTGTAACTGTAACTTCTTTTTCCAACTTATTTACAACACTTTTAGAACTACCTACGGGAAAGTAATAAAAAACTAAATACATTCCTATAGCACCCATAAAAAAAGCCAATGTCGTAGTAAATATTATTAAAATTTTATTTTTTTTCATAAATTCACATCCTTGTTATATCTTTATAGTTTGTTGGAAATCCTATTTTATCAAGCACTTTTTCTATTTTTATTGTTTTAAGTTTTGAAGTTAAAGAGTCAATGACAATAGATATTTCTTCCATAAATAAACTAAATTCCTGACTTCTTAGCATTTGTTTAATAATTATTACTAAAGCAAATAAATCGTTTTTTCCATATATATAATCTCCATTAGACATTGGTATATTTAATAAAGAGTGATACTTTGTATCTTCTATAATCTTTTGAGTTTTATTATCATAAGTTATATCTTCGTGAGCACATAGATTTCTATAATTAGCTAAGATAGGTAAATAATTATATAGTGTTTCAGGATCTATTTCAAAAATAGCAGAAATATCTTTTCTATCTTCATATTTCATAATGGAAAATAACTCACAAACAACTCCAAATGACAACACCTTAACTAATATCCACAATGGAATATATCCATAATTACTTTGATAATGTGATGTTGCAGAATTTAGAGGTCCGTTAATTCTTATTTGTCTCTGCATTTTTTTCAAAAGATCATTAACTTGCCTTTTTTTATAATTAACATAGTCAAAATTTGTTGGTTTTAAGTAATCTTTTTCTCTATAACCATATTTTCTAGATAGCTGATATGAAATAACACTTTTTAAATTATTTTCAATAATAAGTATATTCTTAAAAAGTATATTTCTTATTTTTCTATCAAAAACAAATAATGCATATAATTCTTTAAAGTTAGTTCCAGGTAAAAAACTTCTATCATACTCACTTCTTAAAAATACATGTCTGTAACCATTGATAAAGAAATAATTTTCTCTAAGCAGAATCTCTTTTGCTTCTTCTTCGTTGTCAATTATTAAGCCTTTATTCTTTAAGATTTCTATTTGTTCATCTAGAGTCTTAAATGTTTTGCTACTCATATGCACCACCTATTATAAAATTATAGCACATGTTTCATTGTTTTTAAACTATATTTCATTATATATTATAATTATAATTTGTGTCATATATGTGAAATTATTTTCTAAAATAATCAATTACCCCTTCTGTAATAACTTTAGCCAATTGTTTTTGATATTTAGAAGTTATAAGTTTATTTCTTTCATTATAGTTTGATAAAAAGCCACATTCTATTAGCACACCCTTAATTTTTAATTGTTTATACATATATAATCCTTTAGGAATATTTTTTACAACTCTTCTACTTCTTAATTCTGAATTAAATTTATCTTGTATAGTCTGTGCTAATTCCTTATTTTTTTTATCATAAAATATTTGTCCTCCGGAATATCTTGAATCACCTAAATAATTTAAATGTATAGAAAGATATAAATCTCCATTTGAATTATTTATAAGTTTAATTCTATTATCAAAATCACTTCTTTTTCTAAGCATTGCATTAGGAGTACTTAAATCATAATCTCCATCTCTAGTAAGTATTACAGAGGCTCCTTGTTTTTCTAATTCTTTTGATAAATATAAAGATATTTTTAAATTTAAATCTTTTTCAAGTATATCTTTATACAAAGTCCCAGAATCTTTGCCACCATGACCTGGATCAATTATTATAGTTTTTCCTGCAAGTTCTAAATTACTTGAAACTAATTCAGTGCTTTCTCCTATTAAAAGAATACCAAATAATATACCTAATAAAGTTATTATCTTAAACTTCATATTCTCACCTATTTAAATATATTAAACAAAATAAAAACTTTGCATAAGCAAAGCATTTTTATTATCTCTTTGTCAACCGTTTTAGAGCTTGAAAAGCCTGGAAATACTGGGTTTGTAGTATTTATTGTTGCACATACGTTTCACACCCACGACGTTTTATTACGTCTCAGGACATTTTTATATTCTATTGGCTTAGCCACTATCTGACCATATTTTTTCAATCTATAACAACAGCTACTGAACCATCCAGCCTAATTCTATAACTAAATCCACTATATTGAAGAACATACATCCAATCCCCCTGTATTACATTCAATTGCCAGATTGCAACCTTATTTATTCTTTCATTGCCTGTTCCATCAAGATTTATTCGATATAATCCCTTTTTCACCATGCCATCTTTTCTGTAAACTTCATAATACAGATAATCGCTATCAAAGGTTGCCGTAATTACGCTATCTAATGTTGTGATTTCTGATACTTTCAAATTGTCAAAGTCCTGCTTATACAATATAAGTTGGTAGCCATATCCATCGGAGTTTTCTACCATTTTTGTATAATATAATCCATTATCTGCAATACAATAATCATTAATATCATATTGCAGCTGTTGTTCTTGCGTACCATCATCCTTGACACGTGATAACGAATCATCGGTTGGAGAAAAATATATCCAGTTGTCTTTTACAAGTATATTCTTTCCATTTCCATCTGTTGATAGCTTAGTTGTCTCATTATTTAAATAATCAAGCTTATAGATTCCATCCCCGGAACTATAGAAAACGGTATCATCCGAAACAGTAAACGAATAAATTTTTTCATTTATAATCAGCATAGGATCCATTCCATCATAATTCATTCGATACAAGTGACTACCATCAGATACATCCGTATAATAAACATAGGATTCATCTACCACAAAAGAATCAACCAGACACTCTGTAAGCTCTGTACGATTTGTCCAATCGCGGTCTCTTCTTACCAAGACCCCATTTCCTATTGTATTGTATACTTCATCCTTATTTTGATATATATAAAAAATATAGTCTTCTGTTTCTGAAACCCAGCCATTATTTAATATTTCTCCTTCGAGCGTTCCTGCTTCTTCATTTGAAAGAGTCTCTTTCACCTTAAAATCAAAATTAATACCTAGCGCAGGTAATATTAAACTTAAAGCAATTCCAATAAGAGCTGAACCAATAAACATAAATATGAATAATCCAATATACTTCAAAGCATTCTTTTTCTTTATTATTATAATAATAACAATACAAGCAGATATAGCAATTAAAGTCCATATAAAGTGATATAAAACTTCTTCAATAAACAACGTCATAAGAATTGTCAGAAAAATAAAAACTACAATAATTAAAATATTTTTCATGGAAAAAAAATTTTTTTTCATTTAAATCTTCCTCCTCTTAATTTAGACAGCTTTAAATTTTATGCCACTATTGTTCTTTCTTAATTGTAAATGACTCGTAAAGTAAAATTTATTATCTCTTTGAAAACTGTGGTGCACGACGTGCTTTCTTTAATCCTGGTTTTTTACGTTCTTTAATTCTAGGATCTCTTGTTACAAATCCATTTGTTTTAAGAATTCTTCTATAAGAACTATCACTTTGTGAATCAGTATTTGAGTCATATTCCATTAATGCTCTAGTTATAGCTAATCTTATAGCACCTGTTTGACCAGAGAAACCTCCACCTTTTACGGTAACAGTAATATCAAAATTATTTTCATTATTTGTTGCAACTAAAGGTTGTTTTAAATCCATTATTAATGTTGGATATGGCATATATTCATTAACATCTACACCATTAACAGTAATATTTCCTTTGCCCATTGTCATTCTAACTTGAGCACTTGATCTTTTACGGCGTCCTGTTGCAGACCATTCTTGTTTTGAGTTCATTTAATAACCTCCCTAATCAATCTTTATTTCTACTGGTTTTTGAGCTTGTTGATTATGTTCACTACCAGCGTAAACAAATAATTTTTTTGCCATAGCATTACCTAAACTTCCGTTTGGTAACATCCCTTGAATTGCTCTTTCGATCATTTCAGTAGGATATTTTTCTAGCATTTCTTCTGCTGTTCTTTCTCTTAATCCTCCTGGATATCCACTATGATTATAATAAATCTTATCTTTTAACTTATTACCAGTTAAATTTACTTTAGAAGCGTTGATAATAATTACAAAATCTCCACAGTCTACATGTGGTGTGAAAGTTGGTTTATGTTTACCTCTTAGAATATGAGCAGCCTTAGTTGCAATTCTTCCTAAGTTTTTACCTTCAGCATCAATTAGAATCCAGTTACGTTTAATTTCTTCTTTCTTTTGCATAAAAGTCTTCATATATTTTTTCCCTTTCAATTACATATTATATTTTAATTTTCCCACAATTAAAAAATAATATAGTAATAAAATGTACCATTTAGAATTATATGAAATTATATAGTAAAAGTCAAACAAAAATTACATAAATTAACGTTATTTATATAATTAATACCATATTTTATCTAAATATAGTCCGTTTGGCTTAGCAGTAGTTACTGTAATATCACAATTATTTTTAAATAATTTATTGATATCTTCTATAGATAATTTGTTTTTTCCAACCATTAATAAAACTCCAACTAAGTTTCTTACCATATATCTATAGAAAGTTTTACCTATAAATGATATTTCCAATATATCTTTCTTTTTAGAAAATTTAATTTTATATATTAAAGATATAGAATTTTTATGTTCTCCTGAAATAAAATTTTTAAAGTCATGCATTCCTAAAAGTAGTTTTGATGCTTTTTTCATTTTATTAATATTTAAATTGTTTTCAAAAAACATATAATCATATAATTGCGGATTGTATTCACCTAGATTTATTCTGTAAATATATCTTTTCTTTAATGCATCAAATCTAGCATGAAAATTATCTTCTGTTTTAACACAATTTTTAACATAAAGATAATCTCCAGTAAGCGAATTAATAGCCTTAACTAGACTGTTGCTATCTATATTAATATTTAAGTCAAAATGACATTTTTGATCGTTTGCATGAACTCCTCTGTCTGTTCTTCCAGCTCCTTTTAATTTAACATCACTTTTATTTATCTTAGTTAATGCCTCTTCCAGCTCTTTTTGTACTGTTTTTTGATTTTTAAGTCTCTGAAAACCATAATATTTACTTCCGTCATACTTTACTGATATTAAATATCTCATTATCTATTCACCCCTGTATATTGCCTTAATTATTTCTTTAATATCATTATATTTTGAAAGATCATGCCCGTAAATTGCACTTAATTCTATAAATTTAACTATTTCAGGTTTATTTATAAATTTAATATGTAAATTTAAATAATTTGAAAAACTATTTATATCATTTTCATCTATATAATAATTTTTTTCCGTAACATCAGTCAAAAAAACTATATCATTAGAACTTATTGCTATTTTTATCTTAAATTTTTCGTTTATTTTTTTTAGAAATTTGCCTAAATTAACTTTGTCTCTTTGATTTAATCCCTTATCTATATTATCTAAATATAATATATTGGGTTTCGTTATGATAACCAAGGCTAAAGCTAATTTTTTCTGTTCATAATCAGATATTTCTAAAGATTTCCTTCTAATATCTAAATATTCTATACCAACTAGAGTTAATGAATTCTTAATTTTATTTAAAGATATATCGTTTTTAATTTTTTTAAATTCAGTTTGTATCATTTTATTGCTAAGTTTCGGTAAACAAGTTATTTCATTATTATTAAATATATATTTAATAAAAGAAAGATTTTGTTCTATATTATTATTTTTATTAAATACCCCTACTACTTCCATAACTTATCCACCAACTTTTCTCTATCTAATATAATTTCATCTAATAAGCCATAATAATTTAATTGTTTACTTAAATCAAATACAAAAGGCAAGGAAAAACCTAATCTTCTAAGTATTTTTTCTTCGTTTAGTACGGATAAAACGCTGCCTTCCATAACTATTTCTCCATTATCAAGCACTATAATTCTAGTTCCAAATAAAGTTTCCTCAATATCAGTTGTAATATTAACTAGGGATATTTTATTTTTTCTTAAGTATTTTATTATCAGTTCTTTTTGTTCATTACTCAAATAGGTTAAAACATCATCTAATACTATTAATTTTGATGGTCTTATTAAATAACTTATTATTGTTGAATATAAATCATCTTTATATTCGTTTATTTTAAAATATTTAGCATATTCATCTTTAATATCCATTACTATAACACTATCTTTATCTATACAGGTTATATCTTTATGTTTTAAAGTTTGTATATATTTATATAGAACTGTTTTTCCAGATAGTTTAGTTCCTATAACAGATATTATTTCATTTTCTTCAACATAAAAACTAAAGTCTTTTAATACTTTTTCTTTTTTATAAGCATAATCTAAATTTTTTATATTAATTATTCTCATAAAAACTTCTCCTCTTTTATAAGTGCTATTATATAATAATAATTAAAAAAAAGAAATTATTTTCTAATTTCCTTATTACTTTACTATTTTTATTATTACATCGCCTTCTGCTGAATATAAATATTTTTCCTTTGCATATCTAGCAACATAATCAGGATCTTGTAATTTTAATATTTCATCTTTTAAGTCATCTTCCTTATCCATAAGATCACTTAATTCACTTGTTAATATTTTCTCTTGTCTCTTATTTTCAGCTATTTGAACCCAATAACTATATAAACTTGCAGCTAAAGACGATACTACTGCAATTAAAACTAGCGTACACAATAATAATCTTCTTTTAGCTTTTTTCATAACATTTTTCACCTTATTACAATTATAACAACAATTATTTCTTTTTTCTATTAATAAGATGTTTCTTTACACAATTTGATAGATAAAAGGTTTTTTTATATGATACTGCATATCCTAATATAATAAGAATTAATAAATAAATATGTAGTGAACCATTATTTATCTCTTTAATAATCAATAAATATAATAAAGCACAATCTAAACAGAAAATAATATTTGAAATTATTTTATAAAACTTCTTTTGAGAAGTTAAGAACTTATAATTACATTTTATTAAAAAGGATAAAATTATTCCATAAAGAAAAGAAAATATAATAGATAATATCTGAATTTTTATATCCATTATTTAAATAATTTGGACAATAAACTTTCTTCTTTTGTATGTTTATCTTCTATATATCCTAAAGAATTAATTTTTCCTTTTATTGAAACATTACCATCCTGTGTGTCTAATTTTACTATCTCTAGTTCTGAACCTTTTAATAATATAGTTCCCATATTACTTAACATTAAGAATTCTTCATTATCAAAACTAATTATTTTTTTCACTCCACTTATTATAATACTTTTTCTATCCACAATATTAATATGATGATTAATTAATGTAGAAGCATCCATTGTTTTATCCATATTGTCCTCCTACAAAAGTTTATTCCAAATATTAATTTTTAGAACAAAAAAAGCCTTTATTAAAGCTTTTATTCATTTGCTACTTTTTCATATTCTGCAAGAATTGGTTCCTCAAATTGTTTACGAACTTCAGGATTAATTGGATGAGCTATATCTCTATAACCACCAGTGGCTGTTTTTCTGCTTGGCATTGCTATAAATAAGCCCTTGTCACCTTCTATAATTCTGATATCATGAATTGCAACTGCATCATCTATTAAAACTGATGCGATTCCTTTCATACGAGACCCTTCTTTTTCGATTTTACGAACGCTAACAGATGTTCTTTCCATAAAGGCACTCCTTCTAAAGTCACTTGAACTTAAATATATTTTATATTAAAAATAATAAAAATGCAAGTATTTATAAATAATCTATTTCTATCTCCTTAGTTATTACATCAGCATAACTGAAACTTCTATTCTCTCCGTTTATTAATACAGTAAATATGTATGGATAAACTCCACTTATTTCTCCAAAATAGGAATAATTTTTATTTCTTAAATTATGTATGTTAATTTTTATTCGTTTTCCAACATTTTTACTTAATTTTTCTCTTATTATTTCTGCTGTCATGTTTACCTCGGATATCCTACATACATTATTCCATTACAGATAATTCCACCTATACCATCACTCCCATATTTGGTTTTTTCTAAAAGTTTTATAAGATCTATTTCTTTACTTCTTTCTGTTAATGAAACTGATACTGCTATTATTGCAGGATCTAATGCATGAATATTTACTCTTTTTGGACTGGATGCAAAATTTGCACCTGCTTTTATTAATTCTTCATAAAAACTTTGACATGCACCTGCTATTATTACAAGTTTTTCATGAGAATCTTCATATCTTCTTGCTTCAGATACAGCTTTAATAAAGTTTTTAGTATTCTTATAATTGTTAATGTCGTTTTGATCTCCTTTTTTTCTATAATAAGCATCATGACCTGTTATTATGACAATATCAGGTTTATATTTTTCTAATAAACCATATATTTTAAAGGGTAAATCCGTTTCTTTTACTCTAACCCCTATTGCTAATACTCCTGCTTCTTTATAAAAAGACAAACACCTGTTTAAATAGTCTTCATCACCATCTAAATGAAGTATTTTACCCGGAAGGTAAAAATAGTCGTTTCTTTCTAAGTTCAAGTTATCAATAATCTGGTTAATAGATTCGACTGTATCTTCTACATATTCTTTTTTATATAAAACTAAATCTTCTAAATTAGAATCTGCATAAAGTCTTGCTTCCACACCTTTTAGATAATAAACATCATCTTTTATATTAATTACTTTAAATAAAGTATCATTATTGTAACTTTTTCTAGTTACTAAATCATTTACTTTTATAGACAAAAATATCACCTATACATTATATGCATAAGTGACAGTTTTATTTACTTAGAACAATTTATTGGATAGTTCAACAAAGCATTCTATAGGCATTTCTTCTGCTCTAGATTGCAAAGTTAAATTATATTTTTTAAGTATTTCTTCTATCAAATCTAAATCATAATTTTTTAAATTATTTCTTATATTTTTTCTTTTAAATTTAAAAGATTCTCTAACTAAAGTATAAAAAGTTTTTTCATCTTTTAGTTCATAAAAGTTTTCTTTTCTTTCAAATACCACTACACTACTGTCAACTTTAGGAACAGGGATAAATTCCTTTTTATTAACATCTAATAGTTTTTTAACACTATATTTTAAATTAATTAATACTGTAAATGAACCATAATTTTTAGATTTTGGACTTGCAATAAATCTATCAGCCACTTCTTTTTGAACCATAAATATCATTTTATCCGGTAAAACACTACTATTTAATATCTTTTCTATAATAGCAGTAGTTATGTAATAAGGTAAATTACCTATAATATATAAATTGTTATATTTATATTTACTAATTATAAAAGAAATATCTGTTTTCAAAAAATCTTCATAAATAATCTTAGTTTTTTCATTTTCTAATTGGGATAAATACTTATTTAAGTCTTTATCTATTTCAAAGCATAACAAATTAGAATTATATTTTTGTAATTCTTTTGTTAAATTTCCGCTGCCTGGACCTATTTCTATTACTAAATCATCTTCTTTTATATTAGGATATGTAGAAATATCTGATAATATTGATATATTACTTAAAAAATTCTGCCCATATTTTTTTTTAAAATTATATTTTTCCATAACACAAAAAGAGAGATTAACTCTCCCATCCATTTCTTAAAACTTCGTAAGTTATTGTACTTCTTCCAATCTGAGTTCTAGCTACTTCCTGAGATTCTGCAAGTAAATCTATAGCATCTCCACCAACTCCACGATCTAATACTATAGCTATTACTGGAGTATTTGATATTCTATCAGAGCTGAACTTAATTACAGAACCACATTGAAGATTGTTTTTTGATGCTGCTATGATTCTAACTGTACCAAATTCAGAATCCTGATATTCTGTAGTCCTATCTCTTACATCAAGATAAGGAGAACATCCTAATCTACCGGAACATAAAGGACAATCAGCAGCATATCCTGTTAAACTTCCTATTTTTGTTCCTAAAGCAACATAATCTTTATTAGTTTCACTACTCCAATCAATTTCTGTCATTGCAGATAGGTCTAAAGTTTTATTTAAATTGATGTTTTCAACTTTACTTTCTAAACAATTTGTACCAAATTGAACTATAAAAACAAAAGTAATAATAATCATAACTTTTATTAAATTAAGTAAAGTTTTTAACTTTTTCATAATTACACCTTCCATTTTTGGTACATTTAAATTATACCATAATGGACATTATATGTCAAAAATTCGATTAATATTCTCATTAGTAATTTTTGCCAGTTTTTCTAGTGATATT
>CAYTXQ010000025.1:0-11795 GCA_964441535.1 uncultured Muribaculaceae bacterium | reverse complement strand
TAAATTATTATACAAGGAGTGAAATTATGAAAAAAAATTTATTGATTATATTAATATTATTATCTTTATTAATATTTCCAATTACAGTTAAGGCTGAAGTTGAACCTGATGATTTTCAAACAACTATTAATGAAGAAATAGAAATTTTTAAAGATGCGGATGGATATGAAAATCATGTAAATACTTTAAAAAACACAGATTTGTCAAATTACACTGAAAGTGAAGATAAAGTAAATGTATATGTTTTTAGAGGAAGTAGTTGCAGTTATTGTTTAGATGCCATTGTGTATTTTGCTAGTATTGCAAATGAATACGGAAATAAATTTAATTTAATAACATATGAAGTAGGGGGTAATCCAGATAATTCAAATTTAATGAATGAAGTGGCCAAAGTGTTTTCTGAAACAATTAGTGGAGTACCATATATTGTAGTAGGAGATAAAACTTATTCTGGATTTGATGAATCATCTATGAGTTCTGAAATAGAAACTATAATAAATGAAGATTATGCTAAAGAAGATAGATTTGATGTTATGGATAATTTGGGTACAGTTTATAAAAGAAGTAATTCAGAATTAATTGTATCATTAGTCATGATAGGATTAATAGCAGGATCATTAACAATAATTTATGTTATAAAAGCAAATAAAAAGAAAAAAACGAAATCAAAGAATAAGAAAAACAAATAATATTAAAAATAAAAATCTAAACTGATTTTTATTTTTTTATGTCTTGAATTATACCCAATATTGGAATATAATGTATTAGTTGTTATTAGAATTAATAGGAGAATGAAAAATGTTAGAAATAAAAAATATAACTAAAATATATGAAACTGGAGATTTTAAACAAAAGGCTCTAGATGAAATAAGTATTAATTTTAGAAAAAGTGAGTTTGCATGTATACTAGGTCAAAGTGGAAGTGGTAAGACTACTCTTTTAAATATAGTGGGTGGTCTTGATCATTATACTAGCGGAGATTTAGTTATTAATGAAATATCTACCAAAGAGTATAAAGATTCAAACTGGGATTCTTATAGAAATCACAGAGTAGGTTTTGTATTTCAGAATTATAATTTAATATCTCATCAAAGTATTTTATCAAATGTTGAATTAGCTTTAACATTGTCTGGAGTATCTAAAACAGAAAGAAGAAGAAAAGCTAAAGAAATACTTGAAAAAGTAGGGCTTGGTGAACATAAAAATAAAAGACCTAATCAACTATCAGGAGGTCAAATGCAAAGAGTTGCTATAGCAAGAGCTCTTGTAAATGATCCTGATATAGTTTTAGCTGATGAACCTACCGGAGCATTAGATTCAGATACTAGTATTCAAATAATGAATTTACTTAAAGAAATAGCTAAAGATAAATTAGTAATAATGGTTACTCATAATCCGGAATTAGCAGAAAAATATTCAACAAGAATTATAAAATTAAAAGATGGTAAAGTTATTGATGACTCTAATCCTTATAATGGTAAAACAAACACTAAAAACAATTTAGAAATAGAAAAGAAAAAAACTAAAAAAACATCTATGTCATTTAAAACAGCTTTAGGATTATCTATGAATAATTTGTTGACTAAGAAAGGAAGAACTGTATTAACAGCTTTTGCTGGTTCTATAGGTATAATAGGAATAGCATTAATTCTTTCTTTATCAAATGGAGTAGAAAATTATATTGCAAAAATAGAAGAAGATACTTTATCTAGTTATCCGATTACTATTGAAAAAGAAAGTATAGATTATTCCAGTGTTTTATCAGATCAAAAAGAAAAGAAAAGTGAAAAATGTCCATCTCTTAAAATTTGTTCAAGAAATGTAATAGGTAAGATGCTAGAATCTACAGTAACAAATTCTAAGACTAATAATTTACAGGAATTAAAAAAATATTTTGAAAAAGATTCAGTTGATGTAGATAAATATGTTACAGATATAAGTTATTCTTATAATGTGGATATTAATTTATATAAACCAGATACTAGCGAAGGTATAATACAGGTGAATCCAAAAAATATAGTTACAGAAATGTCTGGTAATCAGAACAATTTCCTTAACTTTAATAATGATATATTTTTTGAATTAATAGATAATAAAAAATTTCTTAATAATCAATATGATATATTAGCAGGTAAACTACCAGAATCTTATAATGAGATAGTACTTATAGTAAATCAAAATAATAAAATACCAGATTATGTTTTATATGCTTTGGGTATAAAAGATCAGAAAGAATTGAAAAAATTATTACTTGGTATGGCTTCTGGAAATTTATTAAGTGATTTTAAATATGAAAATTCAAGTTATAGTTATGATGAACTTTTAAATATTTCTTATAAGTTAGTGTTAAGTACTGATTATTATAAAAAATCAGATGGAATTTGGATTGATAATTCTTCAAATGAAAAATATTTAAAAGATTTGATAAATAATGGAATTGATATTAAAGTAGTTGGTATTTTAAAACAAGATAAGGAAGCTGTTTCAGAAACTACTGCTACTGTTGGTTATACTCATGCCTTGCAGGAATATGTTATAAATCAGAATAACAAAACAGAAATTGCTAAAGAACAAAGTACTAATCCAACTATAGATATATTTACAGGAAAATCATTTGATAACATAACAACATCTTATGAAAACAACTTATCTAAATTAGGAGTGGCTGATTTAGATTATCCAAGTACTATAAATATATATCCTAAAGATTTTGATTCTAAAGAAGAAATAGAAAATATTATTTCAGATTATAATGATAAAAAAATTGCTAAAGGAAGAACAGATTTAACTATTTCATATACAGATTATATAAAATTACTAATGTCTTCTGTGACATCTATGGTTGATATAGTGTCTTATGTCTTAATAGGATTTGTAAGTGTATCATTAATTGTTTCTAGTATTATGATAGCTATAATTACTTATATAAGCGTATTAGAAAGAATAAAAGAAATAGGTATATTAAGAGCTATAGGAGCGTCTAAAAAAGATATATCTAGAGTATTTAATGCTGAGACTATTATTGAAGGAACTATAGCAGGAATAATGGGAGTATTAGTTGCATTACTGTTATGTATTCCTATAAATATTATAATTAAACACTTTGCTGGAGTATCAAATATTTCGTCACTTCCACTGTATGGAGCAATAGGTCTTATAATTATTAGTATTTTATTAACTTATATTGCAGGTTTAATACCTTCAAAAATGGCAAGTAAGACTGATCCAATAGAGTCTTTAAGAAGTGAATAAAAAGGTAATTGTGAATTTACTTCATAATTACTTTTTTATATACTATTATTTACATATTTTTATAAAAAAAGTTTATATTTTAATATTTATATGATAATATAGGTGCAGAAAGGTGAATAAGGTGAATTTATGCGAGAAAAACTAATAACAGAGAAAGAACATGAAAGACTTATGTTTGAATTGGGTTTTATTTTAGATAATGAAACAGGTAAATTTTTTGATGGAGAAAGTGCATACCTAGGTGTTGTAGATGATGGCGTTAATAGTATTGATGAATTAATTGCTTCTGATATTGAACGAAATCCTGCGCACCCAAGCTCTTATGCTGCTGATATGCAAAATTGTGGCGCTGAACTCTTTATAGGAAAAGGCGGGATAGACGATTTCGGACATCATCATAAAAAAGGTCTTTATTGCAGTAATTATAAAACTTTGGTGGGCTTAAAAAACATTAAAAATGGAAATATACTTATAGATGAAGGAATGGTTGAATTACTTCAAAGAGGAAATGAAAAAATAGCTGAAATGTTTGCTTCAAAAAAGGAGTTGGATAAAAATTTAACTGAAAGATTTAAAGAAGGACAAAAAAAGAGACCTTATGTACAAATGTTAAATGAACTTTTACGTTGTAAAGATCATGAAATTAATTGTTTAGAAGAAATGGTACAAACATTAATAAATCAACTAAGTGTAACAAATAAAATGCTAACTGAGTTAGGATATCCTGTTACTAAAAGATTTGAATCTAAGTTTGCTGAAAAATTTAGGTAGTCCAAATAAATAAAAATAGAGAAAAATTCCTCTATTTTTTTATACCCTGATAGGAATTTCTTCTTTCCATCTCTTTATCTATATCATTTAATACACAAAACTTTTTAATTAACCAATTTGGTTCTACTAAATCTTCTTCTTTAGGATCTCCAGTTATTCTATGTATTACTATATTTTCATCTAAGAGTTCTAATTGATCACACACTATATTTATATACTCTTCTTTAGATAAAAGTTTAAATTTTTCTTTTTTATAAATACTTTCTAATTCAGTGTTTTTTAAAATATATAACATATGAATTTTAATTCCATCTATTTTTAATTTATTTAAATATTTAATAGTATTAATCATATCTTCTTTAGTTTCATAAGGCAAGCCATTAATAATGTGTACAACTACATTAATATTTCTTTCTTTTAATTTTTTAACCATATTTTCAAAAGATTTTAAATCATGACCTCTATTTATATATTTTAAAGTATTTTCATTAGATGATTGCAGACCTAATTCTACTGTAAGAAAAGTTTTTTTATTTAATTCAGTTAAATAATCTAAAACATCATCTTCAATAGCATCACATCTTGTAGAAATAGATAGCCCAACTACATTAGGAAGTTTTAATATTATCTCATATTTTTCTTTTAATTCATTTAATGGAGCATATGTATTTGTATTGGCTCCAAAATAACCTATATATAAAGCCTCAGGCCATTTTTTATGTAAAGATTCTTTTATTTCATTAAATTGTGTTACTAAACCTTTGTCTTTATCTCCTGCATAATCTCCACTACCACTTAAAGAACAGAATATACACCCTTTACCAGTTTTAACTTTATTAGGGCATGTAAAACCTCCATTTAAACTTACTTTAAATACTTTTTGATTAAATTTATTTTTATAAAAATAGTTTAAGGTATAATATCTTTTATTATCTAAAGAATATTTAAACATTTTTATCATCCTCATAGTCATCTAGAAAATTATATTTAATATCATCTTTATAATAACTGATTATAGTATTTAAATTAATATTTTCTACACTTTTAAAAATATTAATATCTATAAATTTATTTGTTTCTTTTAATTTCTTGATTAATTCTTTAATTTCCTGTCTTTTAGAAACAATATTCTTTTCTGATAAAGGACATTCACAGTGAATAAATTCTAAATTATTATATTTTTGCCAAGCTTTAATATCATCTTCTTTAACTAAATATAAAGGTCTTATTAACTCCATTCCTTCAAAGTTAGTACTATGTAGTTTTGGCATCATAGTTTTAATTTCACCATTATAAAACATACTTAAAAGAATAGTTTCAATTACATCATCAAAATGATGACCTAGAGCTATCTTATTGCACCCTAAATCTTTAGCATAATTATATAAATATCCTCTTCTCATTCTTGCACATAAATAACAGGGGCTTCCATTATCAATTGTACTTATATATTTATAAGTGTCTGATTCAAAAATATTTAAATCTAAATTTAAAACCCGCGCATTATTAATTATACTGTTTTTTACTTTGTCATTATATCCAGGATTCATTGTTATAAATTTTAAATTAAATTTAATTTTGCCATGTTTTTTAATTTCTTCTAAACATTTAGCAAGTAAAAAAGAATCTTTTCCTCCAGAAATACAAACAGCTATAATATCTCCATCTTTTATAAGTTCATAATTATTAATCGCTTTAACAAAATTTCTCCATATTTCTTTTCTAAATTTCTTTATTATACTTTTTTCTATATCTATGTGTTTCATATTAAACCTCAAATATATAATATCATAAATTTGTAAATTAGATATAATTAAATCTTATAAATATTAGTGTATAATGGTATAATGTTTTTGAGGTGTATTATGAAAATAGAAGTAGGAGTATCAAACAGACATATTCATTTAAAAAAAGAAACTTTTGAATATTTATTTGGTAATGTAGAGTTAAAAAAATATAAGGTTTTAAAACAACCTGGTGAATTTGCAAGTGAATATGTTGTTACTATAAAAACTGATAAGTCATTTATCGAAAGAGTAAGAGTAATGGGACCTTTTAGAGATTATAATCAAATAGAAATTTCTAAAACAGATTCCATTAAACTGGGTATAAATCCTCCGGTAAGAACAAGTGGAGATTTAAAAGGAGCGCAATCTATAACAGTAATAAATGAGAATAAAGAATTGTATCTTGAAAATGCTGTTATTATTGCTAATAGACATATCCATATTTCTAAAGAAAAAGCCTTGGCATTAAAAGTTAATAACGATGATGTTACAAGTGTTTATATTGAAGGAGAAAAGGGTGGAATATTATCTGATGTGCATTATAAAGTAGGAGATAATTCTTATTTTGAATTGCATTTAGATACTGATGATGGTAATGCTTTTTTACTTAGTCAAAATGATGAAGTGGAATTATTAGATGAAAATTAAAATAGGCAATTTAGAAATAAAAAATCAAGTTGTACTAGCTCCTATGGCTGGTATCTCTAATAGCAGTTATAGAAAAATTATAAAATCTATGAAAGCAGGTTTACTATTTGCAGAAATGGTTAGTGACAAAGCTATAGTTTATGAGAATAAGAAAACATATGAGTTATTAAAAATGGATGATAGTGAAAGACCTATAGCACAACAGATATTTGGTAGTGATGTTGATACTTATGTTGAAGCCGCTAAAAAAGTAGAAGAATACATGCATCCTGATATAATAGATTTGAATATGGGATGTCCTGTTCCAAAAGTAGCAGTAAAAAATCAAGCGGGTAGTGCATTATTAAAAAATCCTGATAAAATTTATGATATAGTTTCTTCTGTAGTAAAATCAGTCAAAGTCCCAGTTACAGTAAAAATAAGAAGTGGTTGGGATGATAATAGTATTAATGCAGTTTTAGTAGCAAAGATGATAGAAAAAGCTGGCGGTAGTGCAATTACAGTTCATCCTAGAACAAGAAAACAGGGATATAGTGGATTATCTGACTGGAATATAATAAAAGAAGTAAAAGAAAATGTTAATATACCGGTAATAGGTAATGGAGACGTTACAAGTTGTTATTTAGCAAAAAAAATGTTAGATGAAACAGGTTGTGATGCTGTAATGATAGGAAGAGGTTGTCTTGGTAATCCATGGCTTATTAAAGAATGTGTTGAATATTTGGAAAAAGGTACTATTCCGAAAGAAGTAACTACAAAAGAAAAAATAAACATGATAAAAAAACATTATAATTTATTAGTGCAAGATAAAGGTGAAAAAAAAGCTCTTTTAGAAATAAGAGGCCATGCTTTATGGTATTTAAAAGGTATTAAAGGTTCTTCAAAAATAAAAAATGAAATTAGTACAGTAAAAAGTTCTAAACATTTATTTGATATTTTAGATAAAATAGAAAAGAATTAAATTTTTAATCCTTTTCTTCTTAAAGTCATTTCAAGAATTTCTTTTGAACTGTTATTCA
Organism: uncultured Muribaculaceae bacterium; assembly: GCA_964441535.1. GTDB lineage: Bacteria > Bacillota_I > Bacilli_A > RF39 > UBA660 > CAYNLX01. Next base: position 4,318 of record CAYTXQ010000025.1, on the reverse strand, counting down.
TAATTAATCCTAAATTTAAAATTTCTTTTTGTATATTATTTTTTTCTGTTAAATAAATTATTTTCTTAAGTTTATAAAAAGCTAATTCTGGATCTTCTAAATATAAATTATATAATTCTATAGCAATTAATAAAGATAATATACAATTAAAATTATTTTCATAATCGATATAAACTAATTCATTCAACACTTGTTTTTCGACCCCTAATTTAGCAGCTAGTTCTCTTATTTTTATATGTTTTCTAATATCAGTTTTATTATAAGTTTGACATAATGGATGCATATCTAAAATATCTTCACTCATATTGTAAGATATAGAATATCTATTTAATCTAGTATTAATAAAACTTTTATTATTTAAAGTTTTTTCAAAATAATCTTCTGCTAAAAATTCAAAAAAATATGGTTCTAATTCCGAAAAATTTAAACTCTTTTCAGTTTGTAATCTTTTTTGATTTAAAGAAAAAACTGAAGCATGTACATATTCATGAGATATGGTTAAAATAGTTTCTAAATCTTTGTGATCAAATATTTTTAAAAAACTTAAATTAATACCTCTGACACTATAAGTAAGTCCATAATTTGTATCTTCAGTACCAATATTATAATTTTCAAAATTTAAAAACTTATATTCATCTTTAAAATTTTTAAGAAAAGCTTCAAATATTAATTTATCTGTACTTCTAAAGAAATCAAATACTAAACTCAAGTAATCATTTTTCGAAATTTGTAAGGGTTTTGTTTCATTACAATGTTGAAGTAAATTAGATTGTTTATTAACTATAGAATTAAAAATAGTTATTTGACTAATAAAGTGTTTATTTCTGTTAAAAACTTTGTTTATATCTTTTAATGCTTCTTTAGGTTTTATAATTTCAAAAGAGTTTTCATTTTCTAACTCAAAAATTATTTCATTTAAATCTTCTAAAGCCACTTCTATATTTAATAGTTCTTTTAATAAATAATCATCTAAATTTAATTTTTTAATTTCTAATTTTCTTTTTACTAATTCATTTCTTTTTATTCTTAAAGTCTCGACTGTCCATGCTATTCTTTTCATATGTTGATTTTCCCCCTAAATGTTTTATATTCTAACATAAAAATAAAAAAAATGAAATATAAAATTTCATTAATTTTCTTATGGCGCCTGATGTAGGACTCGAACCTACGACCTAACGGTTAACAGCCGTGCGCTCTACCGACTGAGCTAATCAGGCATTACTTGATTAGTATAATACAAATTATATTTACTTGTCAACTTAAAAGACTAAGATTCAAGTATTTTTTAAACAGTATGTTTACATACTAATTAATAAGTTGTATATAAAAGTTTATATAATAATGTTATAATAATACTGGTGATTATTATGAATCAAGATAAATTTAGTATGTTACAAAGATATGGTGATGATTATACTAAAAAAGAATATATAACAGATCCTGCTATTGCTAGAGATGAAGAAATAAGGAAGATGATACTAGTATTGTTAACACCAGAGAAAAGTGCTCTTTTAGTAGGTAAACCTGGTATAGGTAAAACTGCTATAGTTGAAGGTTTGGCATATAGAATACAAAAAGGGGAAGTACCTGAAGTATTAAAAGGCTGGAAACTAATTAGATTAAATATTTCTAGTTTATTAGGCAATGTAACTAGTGAAGGTTCTGAAGAGAATAGAGTGGAATTATTAATTGAAGAATTAAAAAATACATCTAATACAATATTATTTATAGATGAAGTACATTTATTAGTTAGTAGAAACAAAGAAAGTATAGATATAGCTAATATGTTAAAACCAGGATTAGATAGAGGAACTATAAAAATGATAGGTGCCACTACTACTGAAGAATATGAAGCCTATATATTAAGAGACAGAGCGTTCTTAAGAAGATTTCAAAAAGTAGAAGTATTAGAACAAAAAGCAGAAGATGTAGTAAAAATATTAATGGGAACTTATCCAAAAATAGAAAAACAAACTGGAGTTAGTTTCGCATATACTTCTTTTATAATAGAAAGAATTGCAAAATTTATAGTAGAAATGACTAGTGAATATAAAAGAGTATATGAAGTAGCAAGTAGATATCCAGATGTATCACTTACTATACTTGCAAATGCATTTTCTAATGCAGTTTTTGAAAATCAGAAAGTAATAGGAATAAGACATATATATTTAGCAATAAAAGAAGCAAGAAATATTTATGAAGATGTAAAAATAAAAGAGATAGCAAGATTTAAGTTAGAATTTGCAGATTTAATTAGTCAGGAAAATGCTATTTTAGATTAAAGGAGACATCAATATGTGGAATCAAATTAAAGTATTACAAGTTGGTTGCGGTAAGATGGCAAAATATACAATGAGATATGTATTTGAAAAAGGTGGTAGTGTAGTAGCTGGAATTGATGCCAATCCAGAATTAATTGGAAAAGATATAGGTTATGTTATAGATGGTGGTATTAAAGGTCCGATAATATATGGAGTTACTGAATTAGAAAGAGTAATAAAAGCAAGTAAACCTGATATAGCAGTTATTGAAACAAAGAGTTTATTAAAAGAAGTTAGTGAAATAATAAAAGTACTAGTTAGTAACGGTATAAATGTTATTACTACTTGTGAAGAAGCTTTCTACGCAGAAAATTCTAATCCTAATTTATTTAAAGAAATAGATAAACTAGCTAAAAGCAATAATTGTACTGTAACTGGCAGTGGATATCAAGATGTATTTTGGGGAAATTTAATATCTACTTTAGCAGGATCAATTCATAAAATAACAAAAATAGTTGGTTCTTCTATGTATAATGTTGAAGATTATGGTATAGCGTTGGCTAGAGCGCATGGAGCTGGACTTACTGAAGAAGAATTTAATAATACAATAGCAATTGTAGATAATATTACAGAAGAAGAAAGACAAAGATTAATAAGTAATGGAGAATTCCTTCCTTCTTATATGTGGAATACTATAGGATGGTTAGTGGATAAATTAGGTCTTACAATTACTAATATAATTCAAAAATGTATTCCCAAAGTTGATTTAATTGATCTTAATAGTCAAACATTAAATATGACTATACCTAAAGGTAGTGTTACTGGTATGAGTGCTGTAGTAACTGCTAATACAAAAGAAGGTATAATTATAGAAGCTGAATGTATTGGTAAAGTATATAATGAAAATGAATTTGATAAAAATGAATGGACTATATTGGGTGAACCTAATACTACTATTACAGTCAATAAACCTCATACTGTAGAATTAACTTGTGCAAATATAGTAAACAGGATTCCAGATGTAATAAATGCAGAACCTGGATTTATTTCCACAAGTAAAATGAATGGGCCTAAATATTTAGTTTCTTCATTAGATAAGTACGTAGATCCTAAAAAATTAAATAAATTTTAAATTAGAAGATTCAAAAAAGAATTTAATAATTCAATATGTTTCTTTTCATCTAGAATAATTCTATTAATTACACTTTTAATGTTATCATTATCAGTAATTTTAAGGAGTCTTTCATATTCAAGAATGACTTCTTTTTCTTTGTTTATGTTATATTTTAAAAATTTATTTATATCAGTATTATAGTATACTCTATTAGTACTGTAGTAGTCCTGGTTACCCAAATCATTTATATATGTGTAGTTAGGATTACCTCCTAAATTCGTAATAATCTTACTAAGTAACTCAATATGTTCCATTTCATCTCTAGCAATACTTTTTAAAGTTATCTTTAATTCTTTTAAGTTATTTTCTGTAATAAATTCATCATAAACATATTGGTTAACAGCATTAATTTCTTGCACATAACTTTTTTTATATTCCATAGCTAATTTTTTATCTGTTAAATTGAAATTAACTTCAGGATATTTTTCATCAACTTTTAAATTTATACCATTAATTATATTATTCAATTTAATCACCTATTAAAAGTATATAAAAAAAAGATTAACATATTCATGTTAACTCTTATTTCCTGCATCTTTAATAAATTTAGTTATTATTATTCCTACTATGATAACTCCTATCATAACTAAAAATATATTAGCAACTGGTTCTGGTAAATATCTATATAAAAATCCAGTTATCCAATTATAAATATTAATCCATAAATCTTTTATGATGTTAAATGCTTCTACTAAAACGTTCCATACACCTTGGAAAAAAGCTTTCATTAAATCACATCCTTATAACAATTATAATATATTAATATAGAAATTTAAAGTCTTATTGCATTTTCAATAATATTTTGTTATTATATTTACACATGGCGGAATTGGTGAAGTGGTTAACACGCCAGATTGTGGCTCTGGTATACATGGGTTCGATT
>CAYTXQ010000024.1:0-12570 GCA_964441535.1 uncultured Muribaculaceae bacterium | reverse complement strand
AATTAATTTATTACCTGAAAAGATAATTGATAATATATACAAAAAGAGTATTTAACACCTTTTTAACTTGTTAAATATATAATATCTATATCTACATAATTATCTTCTATACCATCTACATGACCAGTTGAACTCATCTGCCATAATAAATATTCTCCTTTATAATCTGTAGATTTAACATAATGTGCTAGCCATACAGGATATCCAGAAATATTCCATATCCTCTCTAATCTATTTTTACTGCTATATAATATAGGAATATATCCATTATCTTTTACCTCTTTTAAATATGATTCTGCTATTAAATTTAAGTCAGTTAAGTTTATATCTAATGAATTAAATTTATTCCAAATTTCCCAATCAAATGCAATAGGTAGAGTAATATCATAATCATTAATATTTTTAACAATCCATTTAACCTGTTTAGTCGCTTCTTTTACACTTGTAGCATAGGAATAATAGTATAAACCTATAGGTATTTTATTTTCCAAGGCTCCCTTAATATTATCTTTAAAATGAGAATCAAAGTAATGTTCACCATTTACTCCATCTTGGCCACCAATTCTGATAATAGCAAATTCTACTCCAGCAGATGAAACTTTTTTCCAATCAATGTTACCCTGCCATTTAGATACATCTATTCCTATTTTAGTATTTTCTGTTTTATAGTTTTTAACTACGTCACTAAATTCTAAAGCTATTATTTTTTCATTATTATCTGTTTTTTTATTAACATACAAAACAAAATCAATGCTAGTATTATTATTACTTGTATCAGTAGCACTTATATTTAGATTATATTTCCCAATTGTTTTTAAATCATAATCACCTGTAATAGTACATGATATATTTCTATCATAATTATCTGCACAAAATATATCTTTTTCCAAATTACCAGTATATCCAACTGTTACGCTATAGGCACCACTCACCCATATTAAAGGAGGAGTTGTATCAACTATTTCAATATTAAATGTTGAATATACTTTTTTATTATATTCATTTATAAAGTAAAATTTCACTTCTTTTTTACCTAGAGAATATGTATTAATTAATTTTTTATTTATTATTTTACCTTTAATACTATCGATAAAATCATTTGGATAAACTTTACTTCCATATTCTGTTTTTAAATTATCTATAAGTTTATAATGATTAGAAACATGAGTTGTTTTATAACGTTTATATCCAATAACTGCAAGTAGTATAATTAAAATTAATATTAAAGTTATTACAATACATATCTTTTTTTTATTCATTTTATTCTCCATTTACTTTTTATTTTCTATAAATGTCTCTATAGCACTACAAATGATATTATGAGAAATATTTAATGCTACAGATGGATTAGAATTCTTAATTAAAAATACTCCAGTATTTTCCTTATAAATAATAGAAAGATTATTTAAATTAGTTTCTTTAATAGTTTTAAAAACATAATTACTATTCTTTTTACTTATATTATCTATATTCTTAATATGCTCTATTAAATCTTTTTCATCATAATATAATGATTTTTTAATTATAATTTCAGGTATATCAATTACTAATTCCTTGTCTTTCAGACTATTAATTTGACAATAATCTATATGTTTATAATTAAGTATATTTTCATTAAAGGCATTTACTCTATTCTGATAGTATTCTATTAACTCTTTTTTAATAACATTATCTATGTTATTTTTTTCTAATAATTTTTCTAATAAACTGTAAGGCATTGTATATAATGGCAAAGTTGACAATAAAGTCTTAGTTTTAGTTTTAGAGTATTCAAACTGTTTTAAATCATTAATATATTCTTTTTTATGATCTTTTGTATATTGTTTCATTAAAGGATCACAGTAGCTTAATAAAACTTTAAACTGTTCGGACATATTTTTTACTTCACTCTTATAATTGCTGTAATAATATGAAACTTCTGCACTGGAATTATAAACATGGCTAGAATAAACACTAGATAGATTATCTGCAACCATTATAGTATGAGAAAAATGATTATCATTATTATTTTTAAAATAATATGGAACTACATTTGCTGTCATATAGAAAGGAATCCAGTTTTCTATTTCTTCAATTATTTCATTAATATTTCTATTTATATTGTGTATTATTTTTATATTATTTTTCTTATTAAGTATATAAAACATTAGCATAGCCCATTTTTTAGTAAAAGTTTTATCTCTAGTTAACCAATCAATAGATTCATCTGAATAAAATAATATTTCTCTATTTTCATTTTCTTTAGCAATACTGGTTAAAAATCTTAGTACTGCATTTCTTAAACCTTCTTCATCATGATATACTTCAAATTCTTTTATTGAGCCATTAGAAATTCTTAACATATCTGAAGATAAAGTTAATGCTAAATTTGTATCTAAATTAAATGTATCTATACTTTCTAAAAATTTATCTATGGAAGTGGTTTTTAATTCTTTCTTTTCTTCCAAAAACCAGTCTAGCAATCTTTTAAATACTTCTTCTTTTTTTATATTATTACTATCAATATTCAGAATATTGGCAACCTTATTTAAATTATACTTAATAACAAATTCACATATATCATTTACTATTCTATTCTTATCTGATGGAATTCTTTCTCCTGAACGATATCTACTCACTAAAGAAGTATCTATATTTATTCCTTTAGCCAGTTTAATATTAGATATGTTTAATTCAGTCATTAATGTATTTAATTTACCTGTAAAAGTTTTTAATCTAATTATTTCATCTCTATTTGATTTAACTTCTCTAACTTTTCTTTCTTTTTTAAGGTTAGAGTCTTCTTTATAAAACCATTCAATTATAGCGTCACTTATTTTACTATGTTTATTATCACAAATTTCCATAATTTTTGATTCCAATTTATCTTTTTTAGCAATAAGTTCAAAACCCTTTGCTATACATTTTATTTGATTGGAATTATTTGATGGTATTCTTTTTCCTGTCCTTAATCTACTAATTAATGATGGATCAATATTAGAAAATTTTGCTAAATAAGCATTACTAATATTTAACTCCAAAATTAATTTATTAAGTTTTTCGTTAAATTTCATATTATCACCTATTTTGATTATATCAAAATTATTAGTCAATGACAAGAGTTAATTTTGTCAATATATATATATATCTTTATTTTTTTATATTTTTGTAATATAATTAAATTAAGAATAGTGAGGTTAAAATGAAGTTAAAGAAAATATGGAAATTTATTTTAATAATGGTTTTATTATCTACTGTAGCATATGCAAGCTATTTCTGCTACAAAGAATATAAAGAATTGTTTGTGGCAAAGAAAAAAGAAATTAAAAAAGTAGAAGAACCTAAAATAAAAACATATAAATTATCTATGGTTCTTGTGGGAGATGCTTTATATCATACATCTGTTTATAAAGATGGATTACAAGGCGATGGAACATATAATTATGATAAACAGTTAACTTATATTAAAGATCTTTTAGAAAATTATGATCTGGCTTATTATAATCAGGAATCTATATTGGGTGGAAAAGAGCTTGGACTTTCAACTTATCCTAGATTTAACTCTCCTTATGAAGTTGGCGATGCATATGTGAAAGCTGGATTTAATTTAGTTAGTTTAGCAAACAATCATACTTTAGATAGAGGAGAAAAAGCTATATTAAATTCTATAAATTACTGGAAAACTAAGAATGATATTATGACTGCAGGAAGTTATTCTTCATATGAGGATAGAGCTAGAAGTCATGTAGCCACTAAAAATAATATAACTTATGCATTTTTATCGTATACTACTTTAACAAACGGTCTTAGAGTACCAGAAGGTAAAGATTATTTAGTAAATGTATATAGTGATGAAAAAGCAAAAGCAGATATAGAGGCTTTACCCGATAATGTTGATATAATAATAGTTGCTATACACTGGGGAATTGAATATAGTCATACTCCTTCAGAACAACAAAGAACAATAGCAAATTATTTATCAAATCTGGGAGTAGATATAATTGCAGGAACTCATCCTCATGTAGTACAACCTGTAGAGCATATAAATAGTACTGTTGTGTTTTACTCTTTAGGTAATTTTATATCTTCACAAAAAGGAATAGACAGATTAATAGGTTTATTCGGATCATTAGATATTACTAAAACTGTTGAAAAAGAAAAAATCACTATAAATATAGATAATATTAGAGGAGATTTACTATATACTTATTTTAGAAATTATAGAAATTATACAGTGATACCATTCTGTAATTTAGATTATTCAAATTTAAGTAATAAAGATGCATTAAAAACAAAATTTGAAGCATACATAAACAAAAATGACCCTACTGTCACAGTCGGATCCTTAGGATTAAACCAATAAACAATTTATTGGTTTTTTATTTTAATATTATAAATATACTTGTTAATATGCAAATAATACAGATAACAAATATTAAAACAGATATACAATTTATTTTCATATAAACACCCATTTAACCTTTATTTATAATATATCTTATTAATTTATTGATTTTTTTATGCAATTATAATATGATGAGTATGAAAAGTATAACAAATCATACTAAAGAAGCAAGAGATAAAGGAGATATTAATGATTGCAATTGAAACAAAAAATTTATCAAAAAAATATAAAAATAAATATGCAGTAAATAAATTAAATTTAAAAATTAAAAAAGGAGAATTATTCGCCTTACTTGGAGTTAACGGTGCAGGAAAAACTACTACTATTAAAATGTTAACTTGCTTATCAAAACCATCAGAAGGAGAAACGTTTTTAAATGGAAAAAATATAATTAAAGATACTTTGGAAATAAAGAATATGATTAATATTTCCCCCCAGGAAACCGCAATTGCTCCGAATTTAACAGTAAAAGAAAATCTGGAATTTATGGCAAGTATTTATGAAATAAATAACAAAAAAGAAGAAATAAATAAACTTATAGAACTATTTGATTTAGAAGAAATTAAAAATCAAAAATCAAATATATTATCTGGAGGATGGAAAAGAAGATTATCTATTGCTATGGCATTAGTTAATAATCCTCAAATATTATTCTTGGATGAACCTACTTTAGGATTAGATGTTTTAGCAAGAAGAGAACTTTGGAATATAATAAAATCATTAAAAAAAGAAGTTACTATTATACTCACTACTCATTATATGGAAGAAGCAGAGTTTCTTTCTGATAGAATTGGTATATTATCAAAAGGATGCTTATTAGAAGTAGGTACAAGTGAAGAATTAATAAAAAAGACAAAAGCTAAAAATTTTGAAGATGCTTTTGTCAAAATAGCAACAGGAGGTAAAGAATAATGAAAACTTTAAATTTCGCAAAAAGAAATATGAAAGAATTATTAAGAGAACCACTTAGTTTAATATTTTGTATAGTTATGCCTTTATTATTTTTAATAATATTTCAACAATTTAACATTCAAGTAAAAGAGTTTTCTATAGAGTATTTTGCTCCAGGCATTGTAATATTTAGTTATTCATTTATAGCTTTATTTACTGCACAATTAATATCAAATGATAGAACAACTTCATTATTAACAAGACTTTTTGCAAGTCCTATGAAATCATCTAACTATATATTAGGTTATACTATATCATTATTTCCATTAGTAATTCTACAAAATATATTGTTTTTTATAGTAGCAGTTTTATTTGGATTAAATTTTAATATTCATTTAATATTAACTATACTAATATTAATCCCAATATCATTACTATTCATAGCAATTGGTATTTTAATCGGAACAATTTCTAGTGAAAAGCAATCTTCTGCATTATCTTCATTAATTATACAACTAGTATCATTTACAAGTGGAATGTGGTTTCCAATAAATTTAGCCGGTAAAATTTATAAATTTATATGCGAAATATTACCATTTAGTCACTCCTTAAATTTAGCAAGAACAATATTAAATAATTCATCTAATAACATACTTTTACCATTATTTATAATTTTAATATATACATTTGTAATTTTTGTATTAGCAATAATAATGTTTAATAAAAAAATGACTAGTGATAATAATTAAAACTAGCATCAAATATTAAATTATTATTTAAGTAATCTTTAATTGTTGAAGCAAAGAATAAATCACCTGCCCCATTAGAATCAACTTCTTGACTTATATTTGTTAATTTCATATATATATGTATTTTATTAAAATAATAACTAGTTCCATTTTTACCTTTTGTAATAATTAATACTTTTGTTTTAAGATTATTAAATAATTTACTTTCACTACTTGTTAGTGTTATAATAACAAACATATAAATTTTGTGAGGAATTTTTATGGATCCAATTACAGAAAAATCGAACTATTTAAAATTACTAAAATCAGAAACTAAAGATTTATCTTTCCTGTGGGAAAAATATATAATAGAAAACACTGTAGAAAGATTTCAAGAATTAGATTCATTAACTGAACAACAAAAAATAAAAATAATAAGAGATGAACCAATCGCCAATATAGGAACTTTTGATTACAAAAGTTTTGATAGATTTTGTGGCATACTTAGAGTGTATGATTATATTCAATATGTTGTCGAAACAGAGCATTCAAAATGGAATTCCTTTAACTTAAATAATGATAGGATAAAATATATACAACGTTTTTTATTTCGTAGAGATACAGAGTATAATGTTATGCTTAGTGGAAGATATAGAGACTATGAAGTGTTTATAGGCGAAAAGAAAAAACTTGATCATGAACTTATCGAAAATGAAATGAATTTACTTTTGAAATATTATTATGGCAGTCAAGATGATTTATTTACAAAATTAGCAACTTTTCATGTGATTTTTGAAGATGAAATACATCCATTTGGTGATGGTAACGGAAGAACAGGACGTGCAATTATGAATTTAGAACTTGCTAAAAATGGATATCCAATTATTGGATTAATTTATCCTGATTATCACGAATATGATGAAATATTTACTGAAAATGAATCTGAACAAAGATTAAGAAGTTTAATATTAGAAAAATTAGAAAAAAAGATTGATGATGAAATAAGCACTTTAGAATTTATTAAAAGAAGGAAATCTTCATATTAATTTAAATAACACATCATTTTAGTGATGTGTTATTATTTTAAATTTTTCTTTAAGCCTCCTTTAAAATATTTATAGAATTATACTAAACAATTTTAATATAATAATTATAGATTGTTTTATTAAAAATTAATTTCATTTATTCAACTGATTTTAAAGAATCAATCATATCTATTTTTTTTAATGATTTATTAATGATTAACTGGACTACAAACGAGAAAACAATTGTTATCAATGCCGATAATATATAACTAAGTACATTTATCTTTCTTAAAAACATAATATTATCAGTTTCTGCAGTTTTCATTATAAACTGATGCAAATATACTCCTCCTAATAATCCTAATAATATACCTACAATTGTTAAAATTAAAGTTTCTCTATATACAAACATTGATATTTCTTTATCATAAAAACCTAAAACTTTAAAAGTTGCAATTTCTCTTTTTCTTTCACTCACATTTATGATAGTAAGATTATAAAGCACAACAAACGCTAGAAAACAAGCAAGCACAACTATTAATATAATGATTTTATTTAATCCAGAGACAAAGCTATCAAAAGTTTCAATAATATCATCAGTGTAATTAACTATTAATATATTATAATCACTTAGTTTAACATTATTATCCACTCTTCCATTTGCAATAATACTATTATAAGTTATATCAGTTTTAAATATTTCTTTATAATAAGTTTCACTAATATAAATATAATGCGACACATAATTATAAGTAATATCAGAGACATAGAATATAAATAGTTCATTATCGCTATTTCTAATACTGATACTATCCCCAATTCCAATCTTCAGATAGTCTGATAATTGTTTTGTTATAATTGCACCATTGTCAGTAATACTTATTTTTTTATCTGTGATAGAACTCTTTAAATTTACATAGTTATTAAAGTTGACTATATCAGATGGAATTACTAGATAAACATCTTCAGTTTTATTATCAAATGAAAAAGTATAAGCATCTTGATTAATAAGAATAGGATTTACAACTTCATTTTTTTTGAAAAGTTCTATTAAGTCATCTGACATTTGAGTAATATTGTTCTTTAAAATATACATGGAATCATAATTTATAATATCTTTGTACTGTAATTTGGATATCGTATTAATACTGTCATTAATTCCCATACCAGCCACTAACAACGCTGTACAACCAGCAACCCCTAAAATGGTCATTACAATTCTTTTTTTATATCTAAATAAGTTTCTAAGTGTGGTTTTCCACATAAAACTCATTCTTGTCCATAAGAATTCAAATCTTTCAATAAATATTTTTTTTCCTATTTTGGTTGGCTTGTATCTCAAAAGTGAAGAAGGAACTTCTTTTAATTCTTTCATACAAGTTATAACAGTTACAAAAATCATAATAACTAAAGTTATTAAAATAACAAATAAAAATGGTAATGGACTTACAATTGTTATTAATTTTGGAACATAATATCTTGCTAAAAAAACACTATATATTATATTAGGAATTAAACTATATCCAATTGTTAAACCTACACTTATGCCGAGCATTCCAGAAGTCACAACATAAATCAAGTATCCTAAAATTATATTTATTTTGTTAAAACCATTGGATAATAATATTCCCATCTCTGTTCTTTCTTCTTCAATTAATCTAGTTAAAGTATTTAATATCATTAATATTACAATTATAATAAAAAATACAGGTAATATTTTAGCAATTGCATCTACTTTTACAATATCTTCTTTATAACTTATATAACCACTATTATCAGTTCGATCTAATAAATACCAAATTGGTTTTTCTATATCATTTAATGCATTTTTGGCTTCCTCAATTTTTTTATTAGCTTCTTGTTTAGCATTTTCTAATTCCTTTATTCCTGTTTCATAATCATAATATCCCTTTTGTAATTTTGCTTCTTCTTTAGAAATTTCATTCTGAAAAATAATATAATTACTTTCCAAGGTACTTAATCCGCTATTTATTTCATCTAAATTGTTTTTAATTAATAATAAACTATTATAACTTTTTTCTGTTTCTACTAACTGAAAATTTAAATTGTTGTATTCACTACTATTTATTTCTAATAAAGAGAGTTGATTTTTTAAATTCTTTATAGTATTAGATAAATTTAAAATATAATTGTTTAATTCACTTTCGTTTATTCCTAAACTTCTAAGATTACTTAAAATTATATTTTTACTCTTATTTAATTCATTTCTATTTGTTTCAATTTTTTTCAAATTGTTACTCTTATTTATCTCTAATTCTTTTTTGCCATTATCTAGTTTTATTTTTGCTTCTTGCAATTCAGTCAGAGAACTATTTATTTTATTATCTAATTCATTTTTAATTTTTATTATTTTATTATTTGACTCTAACAATATTTCTTCATAGCGAATCGTTTCACGAATTGGTTTTAATTCCTCTAGTTCTTGTCTTAAAGATATAATAGATTCTTGGTATTCATCATAATAAGAATTTTTTGCTTTTGATTCTTTTGATGTAATATACACTTCAGTATAATATTCTGATATAAATGCTTCTTTATTCACAAAAACAAAAGAAACTAATTTTCCATTGCCAACATTAGAAATACCTTTTTCATCTCTTATATATAGAGGAGATTTTATTAATCCTACAACCTTACACCTTGAAATTGATAAAACAGTCGATAAATCATTATTTTCAAATATTATTTTATCATTTAACTTATATTTATAAAAATCAGCTAAACATTCATTATTATTTTTTGGCATTTTACCATTTATTAGAATAAGGTTATTTATTTTTTCTTCAATAGCGTGTATTCTTATTGATTTACCCTCATTAATAACATCAATTGAATAAGATGAAATAACTTTTTCCACATTATTTAAGTTTTTTAATGACTTAATGTCATTAATTGTAAGACCATACGTACTGGTTATCTTAAAGTCCATTAAATTATTTTTATCATAATAATTATCCGCTGTGTAAAGCATTCCTTCTGTTGATTCACGAAGCCCTATAAAAACACTTATCCCAAGAGCAATAATAAACATAATTGAAAGAAATCTTCCAAGTGATTTTAAAATTTTTTTAAATATATTTTTAATTAATAATTTCATTACCAATTAATCTCCTTTATTTCTAAAGGATGTTTATTAATTATAATTTCTTCTACTTCTCCATTTTTCATTTTTATTACTCTATTGGCAATTTGAGCAATTACTGAGTTATGTGTAATTATAACAACAGTCATATTGTATTCTTTGCAAGTTTTCTGCAATACTTCTAGAACCTTCTGCCCTGTTTTAGAATCTAATGCTCCAGTTGGTTCATCGCATAAAAGTAGTTTTGGTTTTTTAGCCAATGCCCTAGCTATAGCTGTTCTTTGTTGTTCTCCTCCAGACAATTGTGATGGAAAATTATTCATTCTATCCTTTAAGCCTACACTAGTAAGAACTTCTTTTGCAGGTAATGTGTCTTTACAAATTTGAGTAGTCAGCTCGATATTTTCAAGAGAAGTTAAGTTTGGAACGAGATTATAAAATTGAAAAACAAATCCTATATCATTTCTTCTATATTTGGTTAATTCATAATTTGAAAACTTTGATATATCTTTATCATCAATAATAATTTTCCCTGAATCGCATCTATCCATGCCACCCAATATATTTAATATCGTTGTTTTTCCTGCTCCAGATGGGCCTAAAACAACTGCAAGTTCTCCTTTTTCAATACCAAAAGAAACTTTGTCTGTTGCAACTATAGTTATATCGCCCATCTTATATGTTTTTGTCACTTTATTTAATTCTATAAACATTAATCATTCTCCTTCCTTTAATTTAGCCTTATATTTTATTTCACAATATAATTATAACACAACAAAAGAATAAATTATTATTGGTTGCAAATAATTATTTTAATTTTAAAAAAGTATAGTATAATTATATTAGAAGCACATCTTGTTAATCATAATTTTGAAAGGAGATAAAAAAAATGAGAAAATTATTGATTTCGTTATTATTACTGTTGTTTCTGACTTGTGGATGTTCAAATTCAACTGCTTCAAAAAACTCAATTAAACAATCTGATCTTAAAGGTTACTGGCTTCAAATAGAAGAAGATTGGTCTGGTGATATTACTGATTTAACAGACAATAAATATTCGTATTTAGAAATTACAGGCGATAGACTACTTTTCTATAAATATTATAGTGATACTGAAAGTTATGGATTATCTGACAAATATTACAAATTAGAGAGTGATAAATTATATTATGATTATTATGAATTAAAAGGAAATGATTGGAAAGAAAATCTTGATGAATTATCGGGTGGAATATTTAATGTATCAATTAATGATGGCAAATTGATTTTAACCGAATATAATAATGACGAAAATAAAGATGATGGCTATGAAACAAACACATATAAAAAAATAGAAGCCAAAGATTGGCCGATTGAAGAATAAAAAATATTATTGTAAATAGGTTGTAAGAGAACATTACAATATCTTACAATATTTTTTTTGACAAAATATTTTAAATAAAATAAAAACAACTCCCTTCAGTTTTCTTTCCAGTTGTATTTATTATACAACTCTCTGCCCAACTTTTAGAAGCCATTTCAAACGTCACTGGAGCGGTTAAGCTACAAGTTACGAACTAGGTTCTCTTTCTAAAATAATTATATACGAATTCTCATTAAATTTCAATGGGAGTATGGAAAATTCTAGAAATTTATTATATAATGAATATAATTAAGAAATCTTTATACAATTTAAGTTTAAGAGGTGATATTTTGGAGAAAGCAAACAAACAATTAACAGAATATATTGAAAAACAGATTTTTCCAATATATGAAAAAAATGACTCTGGACATGGAATGGAACATATTCAATATGTAATTAAAAGGAGTTTGAAATTTGGTGACCAATTTAATAATATTGACTTGAATATGGTTTATACAATAGCATCTTTCCATGATTTAGCTCATCATATTGATAAAGACAATCATGAAGTTTTATCAGCTAAATTATTTTATGAAAATAAAAAGATGAAAGATTTTTTTACTGATGAACAAAGAAAGGTTATAAAAGAAGCAATAGAAGATCATAGAGCAAGTTTAGAATATGAACCTAGAAGTAATTACGGAAAAATAATTTCTTCTGCAGATCGAAATGTTGATATTATTTCTTCTTTAAAAAGAACCCATGCTTATACAACTAAACATTATCCACAATTTGATTTAGATCAAATGATTAATCGAGCATACAAACATATTAGTGAAAAATTTGGAGATTGTGGTTATGCAAAGATGTGGTGCATTGATGAAGAATTTGATAAGTTTAAGCGAGATATTATAGAATTATTAATGGATAAATACATATTTGGGATTAAGTATATGGAGGTAAATGATATTATGAATATTAAAGAAAAAGCGAAATTATTTGCTATTAGAGCTCATATGGGACAAATTAGAAAAAGTGAACCAGATAAACCTATGATTATGCATCCAATTAGTGTCGGTAACTTATTAGAAACTCTC
>CAYTXQ010000023.1:1688-12714 GCA_964441535.1 uncultured Muribaculaceae bacterium | reverse complement strand
GCATATGGATATAATCGTAAGCACGAGAATCATTTGGAATTAATAAATCAAATATATTTAAGTCTAACTAAAAAAGTTAGGCTTTTTTAGTTGTAAAAATAAAATCATCATTGTAAACCAATGTTAAGCAGAAAAAAACCAAATAAAAATTACATCATAATATTTAACCCTGATTTAATCTGCGCCAAATGTTTTTTTTGCTAAAAATTAAACGTTTTTAAAAATAAAAAAATGTAAAATTGACAAAAAAAGATAAAAAAAACATTGCTATTTTTAGATCTACTATATATAATGAGTTTAAGGTAGAGGAGAAAAATATGAATGAGGTGTTTAATGAACTGGTTGTAGTTAAACGTAGTGGACAGCGTGTTAATTTTAATGGAACTAAAATTGCTATAGCTATAAAACTTGCTTTTGATAGTATTTATGAAAATTATGATGAACAATCTGTCAACAAAGTATATGAATCAGTTCTAAAATATATAGAAGATAATTATGTGGGAAGAAAAACTATTAATGTTGAAGATATACAAGACATCATAGAACAGACATTAAAGTTAGAAAAATTTGATGATGTTTATAACTCATTTAATAATTATAGATTAAAAAGAACGGCATCAAGAGAAGCATTTAATGTTAAACAACAACATAAATTTGTTAAAGCTATTGAAAAAATAGGATTAACAGTTAAAAATGAAAAGAAAGAATCTCCCATAGAAGAAATACTCAATTTTGGAAAGATAGTATCTAATGAATTTTCCAAAGCGTATCTATTGGAATCTAAATACAGTAGAGCTCATGAAGAAGGAATTATATATATTCATGATATAAATTACTACGCCTCAGGAACTACTTCTTCTAGTATACTGGATTTTAATAATATTAAAGATATTAATAATATTGTAGATATTATTTCTAATATTAAAAAAGAACAAAATGGAGAACAGGTAATACCTGCTATTGATTGTTTTTTAGAAAAATATGTTGTTAAAAAATTTAAAGAAATTTTTAAAAATAATTTAACTAAATATTTAAATCTAACAGATTTTATAAATTATATAAATTTCAGACAAATAGAAAATGATATAGATAAATTAAATAAAATTAATTTCAATATAGAAATATTTAATCAATATATTAGAGGAAATAATATATTAAATATATTTGAAAAATCTTATCAGGATAGTTTTAAAGAATTAAAAGAAGATATAACAGAATCTTTCAAAAGATTATTATATAAATTAAATTCATTAGATCTTGTTATAA
Organism: uncultured Muribaculaceae bacterium; assembly: GCA_964441535.1. Taxonomy (GTDB): domain Bacteria; phylum Bacillota_I; class Bacilli_A; order RF39; family UBA660; genus CAYNLX01. The sequence continues at coordinate 11,448 of CAYTXQ010000023.1, read as the reverse complement.
ATAATAATAAAGTTTCCATTAGTTTAGGCAGTAACACTAGTTATGAAGGAGAACTTATAACAGAATGCTTTTTTAAAGCTTTAGAAACAACTAAAAGAACTGATAATGTATTAACTATTTTTAAAGTAGACAAAAATTTAGATCCTAAAAAATCTAATTATGTATATTTAGAAAATGCTACTAAATTACTTTGTGATAATAAAAATATAAATTTTTCTTTTAATGATAATGAATATTTCTCTTTAGGAGAAAAAACCATATGTAATGATGAAAATAAACTAGGAAGAATGATATTATCTACCACAACAATTAATATGGCTAGGCTAGGTTTAAAATATGGAAAAAATAATATGAATTTGTTCTATAAAGAACTAGAAGAAATCATAGAATTAACAAAGAATTTATTAATTCAAAGATATGAACTACAGGCTAATAAATATAAAGAAAATTTTAAATATTTATTTGAAAATAATTTATTATTTGAATCAGATAAATTAGAACCTAATCAAAAGGTACGTAAAGTATTAAGAAATGGTACTTTAAATGTAGGAATTATAGGTTTGAAAGAATGTGTTTTATCTCTATTAGGAATAGAGGAAAAAGATATAACTGTTAATGATATTAATTTGGCGTTCGATATATTAAAATTCATAAGAGAAAAGATAGAAAAGTATACATTGGAAAATAAAATTAATTTCAATTTAGTTGAAACTTGTGACAAAAACATTTCAAAAGAATTAAAAGCAATAGATAAATCTATTTATGGAATTAGAAAATTAGATAATGAGGAATGTTATTCAACTTTCAATAGTTTATATAAAAATTTAGATATAAATAAACAACTTTCTTTAAATAGCAAATATCAGAATTTAGTTTCATCTCAAGTAGTAATTAGTATTAAAAATCCATCTTATAAAAAAATTATAGAAATGATTCATAATATGTCTATTTCAGATATAAAATATGGACGTATAAAATTAGAGTAATATTATGATTATAGATGGTTTTGAAAAACTTACCTTAGTCAATTATCCAGGTAATGTTGCTTGTATTGTGTTTACTAAGGGTTGTAACTTTAAATGTCCTTTTTGTCAAAACGGGTCTTTGGTACTAGTAGATAAAAAGTGTGGAAATATAGATGAAAAAGAAATATTTGATTATTTAGAAAAAAGAAAAGGTTTATTAGATGGAATATGTATAAGTGGAGGAGAACCTTTACTTCAAAAAGATATAAAAGAATTTATTAAAAAAATAAAAGATTTAGGATATAAAATAAAATTAGATACTAATGGGAGTAAACCTGATATTTTAGAAGATTTAATTAATAATAAACTATTAGATTATGTAGCCATGGATATTAAAAATTCATTTAATAAATATTATCCTACAATAGATAGAAAAAACTTTGATATTTCTTTATTAAAGAAAAGTATAGATATTCTTAAAAAAAGTGATATTGATTATGAGTTTAGGACTACAATTGTAAAAGAACTTCATACTTTTGAAGATATTAAAGAAATATGTGAATATATAGGGAATAAAGATAAATATTATTTACAAAATTTTGTTGATGGAGATTCTGTTATAAAAAAAGGATTACACAGTTTTAATATAGAAGAGATTAATGAAATTTTAGATAAATTAAAAAAGGATTTTCCTAATTTAAAAATTAGATAAAATAAAACTTTATAGAAAGAAGAGGTAATAATTATGTATAAAGTTAAAAAAAGAGATGGAAAATTGGTGGGTTTTGAAGTATTAAAAATTGCGGAAGCAATGAAGAAAGCTTTTGAGGCTGAAAATATTAATTATACAGATGATGTGTTAGATTTTTTAGCATTAAAAGTTACTGCAGACTTTGCACCAAAAGTTGTAGATAATGTAATTAAAGTAGAAGATATTCAAGATAGTGTTGAAGTAGTACTTTCAAAAGCAGGTTATGTAGATGTAGCAAAAGCTTACATTTTATATAGAAAACTTCATGAAAAACTTCGTAACATTAAATCTACCATATTAGACTACAAAGAAGTAGTAAATAGTTATGTTAATGTTACTGATTGGAGAGTAAAGGAAAATTCTACTGTAACATATTCTGTAGGAGGTTTAATATTAAGTAATTCTGGTGCTATTACAGCAAATTATTGGTTAACAGAAGTATATGATGAAGAAATAGCTAGTGCTCATCGTAATGCAGATATTCATTTACATGATTTATCTATGTTAACAGGATATTGTGCAGGTTGGTCATTAAAACAATTAATAATGGAAGGTCTAGGAGGAATTCCTGGTAAAATAACTTCTTCTCCTGCAAAACATTTGGCTACATTATGCAATCAGATGGTTAACTTTTTAGGAATTATGCAAAATGAATGGGCGGGTGCTCAGGCATTCTCATCATTTGATACTTATTTGGCACCTTTTGTAAAAGTAGAAAATTTAGATTATAAAGAAACAAAACAATGTTTACAGTCATTTATATATGGAGTTAATACTCCTAGTAGATGGGGTACTCAAGCACCTTTTACTAACATTACTCTAGACTGGGTAGTTCCTAATGACTTAGCTGAACTTAATGCTTTAGTTGGTGGAAAAGAAATGGACTTCAAATATAAAGATTGTCAAAAAGAAATGGATATGATTAATAAAGCATTTATTGAGATTATGATTGAAGGAGATGCTAATGGAAGAGGTTTTCAGTATCCAATACCAACTTACTCTATAACTAAGGATTTTGATTGGAGTGAAACTGAAAACAATAAATTATTATTTGAAATGACTGCTAAGTATGGAACACCTTATTTCTCAAATTATATTAATAGTGATATGGAACCTAGTGATGTTAGAAGTATGTGCTGTCGTCTACGTCTTGACTTAAGAGAATTAAGAAAAAAATCAGGAGGATACTTTGGTAGTGGAGAAAGTACAGGTTCTATAGGTGTTGTTACTATCAATATGCCAAAAATTGCATATTTATCAAGTGATAAAAAAGATTTTTATAATAAATTAGAAAAAGTAATGAACTTATCAGCAAGAAGTTTAAAAACAAAAAGAGAAGTTATAACAAAATTATTAAATGAAGGTTTATATCCATATACTAAACGTTATTTGGGAACTTTTGATAATCATTTTTCAACTATTGGTATAGTTGGTATGAATGAAGCATGTTTAAATGCTAATTGGTTGAAACAAGATTTAACTCATAAAAAACCTCAGGAATTTACTAAAGAAGTTTTAAATTTTATGCGTGAAAAATTATCAGATTACCAAGAAGAATATGGAGATTTATACAATTTAGAAGCTACGCCTGCTGAATCAACTTCATATCGTTTAGCGAAGCATGATATAAGTAAATATCCTGATATTATTACTGCTAGTGAAAAAGATGCTACTCCATATTATACAAATAGTTCTCATTTACCAGTATCTTATACTAGCGATATATTTAAAGCACTTGATATTCAAGATGAATTACAAACTTTATATACTTCAGGAACTGTTTTTCACGCATTCTTGGGAGAAAGATTAACCGATTGGAAGTCAGCTGCTAACTTAGTTAAAAAAATAGCTGAAAATTATAAATTACCATATTATACGATGTCACCAACGTATTCAGTATGTAAAAATCATGGCTATATAGTAGGAGAGCATTTCACTTGCCCTACATGTGGATCTAATGCAGAAGTCTATAGTCGTATTACAGGATATTATCGTCCAGTACAAAATTGGAACGAAGGTAAGACAGAGGAATATAAAATGCGTAAATTATATGATATAGAAAAATCTAATTGCGAATGTGGTGATGACTGTTCTTGTGGTGATGATTGTGAATGTGAAAAAGATAATAAAATAATGCTATTTGGAACTAAAACATGTCCTAATTGTAAAATGGCTGATACTTTATTAAAAAAGGCTAAAATAGATTTTGAACATATTGATGCAGAAGAAAATAAAGAATTAACTAAACAATTTGGTATTAAACAGGCTCCAACTTTAGTAATAATTAAAGATAAAAAAGTAGAGAAAATAGTTAATCTATCAAATATAAAGAAATATATTAGCGAGAAATAATATGTATGACATTATTATTATAGGATGTGGACCTGCTGGTTTAACTGCAGCTATATATGGATTAAGAGCCAATAAAAAAGTCTTAATATTGGAAAAAGAAAATATAGGAGGTTTAATTACTTTGTCTCCTTTAGTTGAAAACTATCCAGGATTTAAACATATAAATGGTATGGATTTAGCTAATAATCTATATGAACAAGTTTTAGATTTAGGAGGTTTAATAGAATTAGAGGAAGTTCTTGAAATAAAAAATGAAAGAATTAAAGAAGTAATTACAGACAGTAATACATATAAAACTAAGTCTATTATAATAGCTACTGGGTCTAAACATAGATTATTGGGTCTTCCTAAAGAAGAAGAATTTATAGGTAATGGCATCTCTTTTTGTGCTGCATGTGATGGGGCATTATACGAAGATAAAAAAATTGCTGTTATAGGTGGAGGTAATACTGCTATAGTTACAGCATTATCTTTATCAGAATTATGTAAAAGCGTAATAGTTATACAAATGTTACCTAATTTAACTGCAGAACAAACTTTAATTGATAGAATAAAGAAGAAAAAAAATATAGAAACAATTTATAATACACAAGTGAAAGAATTACAGGGTAGTGATGAATTAACAGGTATTATAGTTGAAGATAATAACAAAAATATTAAAGAAATAAAACTAGATGGCATGTTTATTTCTGTAGGTCAGATACCTCAAAATGAATTTCTAAAAGGATTAATAGACTTAGATAAAAATGATTATATTTTATCAGATGAAAGTTGTTTTACTAATCAAGAAGGAATATTCGTTGCTGGAGATTGTAGAAAAAAGAAAGTAAGACAATTAACAACAGCAGTAAATGATGGTACCATTGCAGCTATAGAGGCTATAAATTATTTAAATAATAAGGAAGATTAATTTCTTCTTTTTATTTTGCTTTACACTTTAGAACATTTAATTAATATCAATACAAGTTTTTATAGTATAATTAAATATAGGTGAAAGTTATGCGTATAATAATATCTGCTGGAGGTACAGGAGGACATATATATCCTGCCTTAGCAATAATAAACAAATTTAAACAAAAAGAAAAAAACTTAGAAGTATTATATATAGGTACTCATAATAGAATGGAAAAAGATATAATACCTAATGAGAATATAAAGTACGTTGCTATTGAAATATATGGGTTTACTAAAAATATAGTAAATGATATAAAATGTTTATTTTTATTAAATAAAGCATATAAAAAATGTATTAATATCATGAAAGAATTTAAACCTGATGTAGTTATTGGTGTAGGCGGTTATGTTACATACCCTGTTATAAAAGCTGCATCAAAATTAGGTATTAAAACATTTATTCATGAACAGAATGCTATACCAGGTAAATCTAATAAAGTATTAAGCAAATATGCAGATGTAATAGGAGTGTCCTTTGAAGAAAGTATAAAGTATTTTAAACATAATAATATTGTTATGACAGGAAATCCAGTAGGGGAAAATGCCATAGATATTAAAAGTGCATCTAAAGATGAATTTAGATTAAATAAGACTAAGAAATTAGTTTTAATAGTATCAGGATCTTTAGGAAGTTCATCATTAAATCCTAAGTTAAAAGAATTTTTATCTTCTATAAATAAAGAAAATTATGAGGTGTTATTAGTAACAGGAAAAAATTATTTTGATTACTTTAATGATACTAAATATTCTTCTAATGTTCATTTAGAACCTTATATAAATAATTTAACTAGAGTTATGAAAATGAGTGATGTAATGATAACTAGAGCAGGAGCATCTACTACAATAGAGATAATGTCTTTAAATATTCCAAGTATATTTATTCCTTCTCCTAATGTTGCAAATAATCATCAATACTATAATGCTTTGGCTTTAAAAAATAATAATGCCGGTCTTCTAATAGAAGAAAAGGATGTAAACAGTAATATATTAAAAGAAAATATAAACATATTATTAAATGATAAATCTAAATATTTAGAAATGAAGAATAATTTAAAAAAACTATCTATTAATGATAGTAGTACAAGAATATACAATATAATAAAGGATTTGATAAAATGATTAAAGAATTAGAAAAATATGGAGAAGTTTTAGAAAATGTGAATTTAAAAACTTATAATACTTATCACGTTGAGAGTATTTCTAAATATATGTTGTTTCCTACTACAGTTAATAATTTAATTAGTATGATTAATATATTAAGGAAAAACAACATGCCTTATATGATACTTGGTAAGGGATCTAATGTAATATTTAGTGATAATTTACATGAAAAAGTTATAATTAAACTTGATGAATTAAATGATGTTAAAATAAATAAAAGGATTATAAATGTAGAAGCAGGTAAAGAAATTGCAGTACTTGCTTTAGAAACAGCGCATTTAAATTTAAAAGGATTAGAGTGGGCCACTGGTATTCCTGGTACTATAGGAGGAGCCATAGTACAAAATGCTGGAGCATATAACTCATGTATTTTTGATTTTGTAAAGTCAGTAACTGTTCTTGATGAAAATAATAAAATTAGAAAAATAGATAAAAAAGATATAGAATACAGTTATAGAAATTCAATGTTTAAACACAATAAGAACTATATAATCTTAGGAGCAGAACTAGAGTTACAAGATGGTAATTATGAAGATTCTATCGAACTTATAAATGATAGAAAAAGAAGAAGACTAGAAAGTCAACCTCTAGAATATCCTTCTGCTGGTAGTGTGTTTAGAAATCCGGAAGGGGATTTTGCAGGTCATCTAATAGAAGAATGTGGTCTTAAGGGTTATCATATAAATGGAGCATATGTATCAGAAAAGCATGCTAATTTTGTAATAAATAAAGATAATGCTACTGGTGAAGATGTTCGTAATTTGATAAAATATGTTCATGATAAAGTATTAGAAAAATATAATATAGATTTGATATTGGAACAGGAATTTATTGGGTGGGATTAAAAAGTGAAAGTAGAAACTAAAAAAGTACGTAAAAAAAGATTAAGTTTTAAAAGACTGTTTATCTTTATACTATTTTTATATCTTATAGGATATAGTTTTTACTATTTATTAAAACAACCAATAAAGAATATAATAATTAACGGAAATACTTATATTACAGATAAAGAGATTATAGAAACTGCTAAAATAAGTAGTTATCCATCAATATTTAAAGTAAATAATAAAAAAATAAAAAAGAGATTAGAAACATTAAGTCTAGTTAATAAAGCAACAGTTGATAGAAATTTAATGGGAATTCTAACAATTATAGTAGATGAGAATAAGCCTTTATTTTATAATAAAAGTAAAGATACTTACATATATCAAAATGGTTTAGAGGAAAAAACAAAAAGAATATATATTGGAATTCCTACATTAATAAATTATGTTCCTGATAAAATATATAAAAATTTCATTAAAAAACTAAAAAATGTAGAATATAATACAACATTATTAATTAGTGAAATAGAGTACTGTCCTACAATTAATTCTGAAAATAAAGTGTTGGATGACAGTAGATTCTTATTTAGAATGAACGATACAAATACAGTATATATAAATATTAAAAATTTAGATAATGTAAATTATTATAAAGAAGTTATATCTTCCTTTAATTATAATGGTATTTTATACTTAGATACTTCAAGTGAAGATAATTTTGTTTTCAGTAAGTACAAATAGAGGTAATTATGAATTACAATGAGGAATTTAATAAAATAATAGATAATTTAAATGATAGAAAAACAATATTACTTCATAGTTGCTGTGCTCCATGTTCTAGTTATGTTATAATTAAATTAATAGATTATTTTGATATTACAATATTATATTATAATCCTAATATAGAGCCTATGGAAGAATATGAAAAAAGAAAAAAAGAACAAATAAGATTTATTAATGAATTAAATAGAAATATAAAAATATTAGATACTCCATATGATAATGAATTATATAGAGAAAAAATAAAAGGCTTAGAGAATTTACCTGAAGGTGGAAAAAGATGTAATGAATGTATTAAATTAAGATTAATTAGAACTATTAATAAGGCTTTAGAAAATAATTTTGATTATTTTGGAACTACTTTAACAGTAAGTCCACATAAGAATAGTAAGTTAATTAATGAGTTAGGAATAGAACTTTCTAAAGGTAAGAACATTAAGTATTTAATAAGTGATTTTAAAAAAGAAAATGGTTATATTAAAAGTATAGAAATTGCTAAACAATATAATTTATATAGACAGAACTACTGTGGATGTCTATTTACTAGAAAAGAGGATATAAATGAATGATGCAATAATATTATCAACTTTTGCAATATGGTTATTTTACTTTATATTATTATATTTAGATGTACTAGATAATCATAATATAAAGAGTTTTAATGAGTTGTTTAGACTTAATTTTAAGGCTTTAACTATTATTAAACTATTTTTGTTTATAACGTTTATATATTTTATAAGTTTTAATAATTCTCTAATAAGTGGATTGTTATTTACTTTTACCTTTTTATTCTTCTTAACAGAATATTTATCAGATATTAATAATAAAATAGATTTTACTTATATTCTTAAACATAAAAAATATATTTTTATATTATTTTTCTTATCTGTAACTCCAATAATTTTCTTTTTTTTAACTAATAATCTTGAAATAACTTACTTAATTATGTATGCTTTAGTATTCTTTATTTATATAATAGTTGATATAATAAAAATATTTTTGAAATTAAAACCTAGAAATAAGAATAAAATATAATAAAAGTGCTTATAAATACTTGCATATAGGCACTTTTTTTGTTAAAATGTCAATATGGCTTAAAGCCAAATACACACGACATGGATTTAGTAGATTAGTGCCAATGGTGTTTACTAAAGAAGAAGTGATCGGAGGGTAAAACGAAGGAGGAAAAAGATATGGCTGTAGTTTCTATGAGTAATTTATTAGAAGCTGGTGTTCATTTTGGTCATCAAACTAAAAGATGGAATCCAAAAATGAAAGAATTTATTTTTACTGCAAGAGATGATATTCACATTATTGACTTGCAAAAAACTTCAACATGTATTGAAAAAGCATATGAAGTTGTTAAGGAGATTGCTACAAATGGAGGAACATTCTTATTTGTAGGAACAAAGAAGCAGGCACAGGAAGTTGCCAAGGAAGAAGCTAATCGTTCTAAAAGTTTCTATGTAACAGAAAGATGGTTAGGTGGAACTTTAACTAATTTCAGAACTATCAGAAAAAGAGTAAAGAGATTAGAAGAAATAGAAGCGATGGAAAAAGAAGGAATTTTTGAAGTTCTTCCAAAGAAAGAAGTTATTGCTTTACAGAAGGAATACAACAAATTAAATAGAGTTCTTGAAGGAATTAGAGAAATGTCTAAATTACCACAAGCTATGATTATAGTTGATCCTAAAAAAGAAGAAAGTGCTATAAAGGAAGCAAGAAAATTAAATATTCCTGTATTTGGAATAGTTGATACAAATTGTGATCCAGATGCAGTAGACTATGTAATACCTGGAAATGATGATGCTGTTAGATCAGTAAAAGTTGTTTTAGGAGTATTAGCAAATGCTATTTGTGAGATTAATGGACTAGAATTAATTGATTATGTTTCTGAAACAAATTCAAAATCTTCTAAAGAAGAGATTGTTCCTTTAAAAAAAGAAGAAAAGCAAGAAGTTAAAGAAGAAAAA
>CAYTXQ010000023.1:0-1588 GCA_964441535.1 uncultured Muribaculaceae bacterium | reverse complement strand
TAATAGAAGAAAAAGTAGTAGAGGAAATTTCTGAAGTTAAAGAAGATTTATCTAGTAAAACTTTAACTGAATTAAAAGCTATTGCTAAAGAAAAAGGTATCAAAGGATACTCAACTATGAAAAAAGAAGATTTATTAAATAGTTTAAAATAAGAAGGAGATTTTATGATAAGTGTTAGCGATGTAAAGGAATTACGTGATATTACCGGTGCAGGAATGATGGATTGTAAAAAAGCTTTAGAAGAATGTAACGGTAATATAAAACAAGCTGTTGATTGGTTGCGTGAAAAAGGTTTTGCTCAAGCTACTAAGAAATCTTTAAGAATTGCTGCTGAAGGTTTAGCAAATATTTATATAGATAATAATAAAGCAGTTATTGTTGAATTAAATTCAGAAACTGACTTTGTTAGTAAAAATGATGAATTTAAGGATTTAATTGATACTATTGGTAATACTATATTAAAAGGTAATGTAAATAGTATTGAAGAAGTTTTAGAATTAAAAGTTAATGATAGTACTATTAATGATTTAATAGTTTCAAAAACTGCTAAAATAGGAGAGAAATTATCTTTAAGAAGATTTGAAGTTTTAAATAAAAATGATGATGAAATTTTTGGAACTTATTTACACATGGGTGGTAAAATTGCTGCTATTACTGTAATTAAAGATTCTAATGAAGAAGTTGCCAAAGATGTAGCAATGCAGGCAGCAGCTATGAAACCATTATATGTATTTGAAACTGATGTACCTGAAGAAGTATTAGATAGAGAAAAAGAGGTACTTAAAAATCAAGCAATAGAAGAGGGAAAATCTGAAGATATTGCTGAAAAAATGGTAATAGGTAGAATTAAAAAATTTTTTGGAGAAATATGTTTAGCAAATCAGCCATTTATTAAAGATGGAGATATAGATGTAAAAACATATGTAACTAACAATGGAGGAGAAATTAAATCAATGATTCGTTATGAAGTAGGCGAAGGAATGGAAAAAAGAAATGATGACTTTGCAAATGAAGTAATGAATCAAGTTGAAGGTAATTAATAAAAAGGAGTAGTTATTAATGAAAAAGAAAAGAATTATTAGAGATATATTTATGGTTGTTGCTGGTGTATTAATGTTAATAGCATTTATATATTTAGGAGCTAAAGATTATAGTAAAGATGATGATAAATACATTTTAACTGATGCAGAAAAATTTTCTAAAGAGTATACTTCAGTTAACAAAGACAATATATTTGTATATAATACAGATGAACAAATAATAAAAATTTTAAAAAGTGGTACAGGAATTGTATTTCTAGGATTTCCTGAATGTCCTTGGTGCCAAAAGTATGTTTCAATATTAAATGAAGTAGCAAAAGAAAATAATGTAACTAAAATATATTATTTCAATATACTAGAAGATAGAAAAGATGAAACACCTGAATATAAAGAGATGGTATCTTTATTAAAAGATTATTTAGATAATGATGATGAAGGAAATAAAAGAATATTTGTTCCTGAAGCTGTGTTTGTTCTAAATGGTGAGATTGTTGCTCATAATAATGAAACTGCAAAAATTATGAATTCTACAGAAACTCCAGAATCTT
>CAYTXQ010000022.1:0-13168 GCA_964441535.1 uncultured Muribaculaceae bacterium | reverse complement strand
AACGCGGCAGACTGTAAATCTGTTCTTTCGGGTTCGATGGTTCAAATCCATCTCCCTCCACCAGTTTATTGTTGCCTCGTAGCCAAGTGGCAAGGCATCAGACTTTGACTCTGACATTCCGGTGGTTCGAATCCACCCGAGGCAGCCATTTTTATTTAATTTTCGTCTCGCTAGCTCAGCTGGCAGAGCATTTGACTTTTAATCAAAGGGTCATGCGTTCGAATCGCATGCGAGACACCAGTAGTAAATATTGTTTAGACTTTTTGTTTAAACTTAATTAAATTAGAAGTCCTCAATTAAAATTGAGGATTTTTAATTTAGGAAATAGATTCAACTTAAATTGAATCTATTTTTAGTTTCTAGGTTTAAAACATATTGCAAACAGAAATGAAAATATTATTGCTGCACTTATTCCTGCACTAGTAGTTGTTAACATATTAGAAAATATTCCCATTATACCTTCTAATCTAAGACCAGTATATGCTGCATTATATAACTGATTTCCAAAAGACATAATTGGTAAACTTGCAGCAGAACCTACATATAAAGAAATTCTATCATATATTCCAAAAAATCCTAATACAGCACCTAATACTACAAATATACTAGTAATATGTCCTAAAGTTAATTTGGTATTATCTAAAATTAACTCTCCTATTAAACAAAGAAATCCTACAAATAAGAAACTATATATGTATTCCATTATTTATTCTACCTCCAAACTAACTGCATGAGATATTGTCGGTATGGTACATTTCTGATTTACCATAACTAAAGAATGTAATGAACCTGTACCTACTATCAATATTTTCTTATATTTATTATTATTTATTATTTTACTAAATAAAACTAATGGTAAAACTGCTGGACCACTTCCTCCTGAACAAGTATTTTGATTTTCTTTATATAATAAAGTACCTGAATCTTCATAATTTTTTAATTTAATATTTTGTTTTGACAAAACTTCTTTTAATATTTTCTTACCTACTATACCTAAATCTCCAGTTAAAACTAAATCATAATAAGATATATTTCTGTTTAAATCTTTTAAATGATTAATAATAGTATCAGCTGCTCCTAAAGCCATAACTGCACCCATATTATTTACATCTTTTATATAAGAATCTTTCACTTTTCCAATAGTTGAAGATTCTATTTTTATTCTAGTTTTATTATTGGTTACTATACAACCTACTCCTCCTGTTGTAGTAAAAGTAGATCTTTTAGGTTTAGGAGAACCATATTCAATGGGAAATCTAAACTGTTTTTCACAGTTTGAATTATGAGCACTAGTTATAACTAAACTTTTATTTGCTTTTTTTGCTTCTAAAAAAGTACTAGAAATTATTAAACTTTCTACAAAAGTAGCACAAGCACTATATAACCCAATAAAAGGAAGATCTACTTTCATTAAAGGATAACTGCACGAAGACAATTGATTTGTTAAATCTCCTCCTATTATTAAATCAACTGTATTTCTTCCTAAAAGTTCATCTAATATTTTTTTCTGTATTTTTTGTTCTGTTTTTTCAAAAGTTTTTTCTCCATAATAGTGATCTTTTAAAATAAAATCATAATTATTTATAGCTCCTCTACCTTCAAATAATCCTGCTACTGTATAATAATCACTAATATATACATTTTTATAAGTTGTACTAGCCATAAATCATTACCGCCTTTATCATTACTAAAATAAATGCACTTACAACTCCATATAAAATAACACTACCTGCTAATTTAAAAATATTTCCTCCCATACCAGTAATAAATCCATCATGTTTATAATCTAAAATACTGCTTGTAACTGAATGAGCAAAACCTGTTATAGGTATTATTAATCCACATTTAGCATAAGAAACCATTAAATCAAATACACCCAGTCCAGTTAACAAACTAGCCATAAATATAAATATAATTAAAGACCATATAATTCCATCATTATATGCTAAATGATATACACTGCATATTAAATTTGATAAAAGACTAAATAGTACTCCTAAGAATCCTCCTGTTAAAAAAGAAATTAAAGCATTTTTAAATATATTTTCTTTAGGAGTGTTTTTCTCCACTATTTTTTTATATTCTTTTTCTTTCATATAAAAACCTCCATTATTATTATGAAGGCTTTTAATAAAATAATACTATGAAGCTAAATAATCTCTCATTTTCTCTAAACTTTTCTTTTCATACCTTGAAACCATAACTTGAGTCATATTGAGTTTTTTAGCAGTTTCACTTTGAGTTAAATCTTTATAATATCTATATTTAATAATTTCTTTTTCACTATCATCTAATTTATTTAATGAATCCATTATATCTATATAAGTATCATCTATATCCAATTTAGGATTAGAAATAGATTCGTGTAAAGATAAACCCTCTTTTTCTTCATCTATACTAATAATAGATTCAGCGGAAAGAATTATATCTGACACTACACTCTCTTCTACTTCTAAAAATAAAGATATTTCAGTTATAGAAGGTTCTCTACTTAATTTTTGAGTTAAATAATCTTTAACATTACAAATTTTCTTATATAATTTTAATGATTCTTTATTAATTTTTATGTTTTTTCTTTTAGTCATGTAATTATACATTTCTCCAAAAATATAATCATATGCATAAGTACTGAATTTAGTTTTATTGTTATCTTTAAAATTTTTTGCTGCTTTCATTAGTCCTATGACTCCACACTGATATAAGTCATCTGAATCAACATTATAAAATTTAGAAGCAATACTATAAATAAGTTTTTCATTATCTATAATTAAATCAATATAATTATTTTTCATATCTGTAAACACTCCATGACATTTAATTCATTTTTTACTTCTAATGCTTTAAATTCTTTTATTTGTTTACTAATATTTTCATTAACTCCGCAGATATAAGAAATTCCATTATTGGAATTTATTATATTAAAGCAATTATTTAATGAATTTATTCCAGTTTTATCAATACTGGATAAATCTTTTAAATTATATGATAAAAATCTAATATCATATTTCTTTAACATGGGAATAATATAATTATTTATCTTGTTTGATGTTAATTTATTTAGATTGCCATTAAGTCTTATAAATAATATTCCATGTCTAATTTCCATATTTATTTTTAACATATAATCACCTTTGTTAAATAAATATAGTACTTTTTATAAGATTTTTAAACATATTCGACAAAACTAGTTATTTTATATTATTCCAGATAATATTAATTTTATATTTTTCTTTACTAATCCACATATAGAAGCTTTATCTATATTTTCTGTACTTAATAAAGTTATCTTTTTTACAGTTTGATTATCTGTAGTTGTAACAACTAATTCTCCTATTTTATCTCCTTTTTTAACTGGAGCAACTAATTTTGAAGTTTTAACTTTATATTTATATCTATTTGACTGATCACTAACTTTTATTAATTCATTAACATTGTCAGATAATTTTACTTTAATTTTACTTTTTTTACCATTTTGAATATTTACATAGCCTAAATCAGCATCTTTGTTTACTATAGTATTTATTTTATAAGAATTAAAACCATAAGTTAACATTTTAGATGTATCGGAACTTCTTAATTCGCCAGTAGAAACACCCATTACTACACTTACAAATCTAATATTATTTCTTATTCCAGTTGCAGTTAAACAATATCCGGCTGTCTCTGTATAACCAGATTTTAATCCATCTACTCCTTTAAAAAATCTAACTAGTTTATTACTGTTAACTAACCATGTTCTAGATCCATCTTCTTTTACTAAATATTCTTCATAAATACTTGTATATTTTAAAATGTCTGGATGTTTTAGTAATTCTAAAGCCATTATACTCATATCGTAAGCAGAACTATAGTGATTGGCTTCATCTAAACCATGAGGATTCTTGAAATTAGTATCCTTTAATCCTAAGTCTTTAGCTTTTTTATTCATCATACTTACAAAAGCATCTTCACTGCCTGCTATTTTCTCAGCTAAAGCAACAACAGCATCATTACCAGATGCTATAGCAACTCCCTTTAACAGTTCTAAGACTTTCATGTTACTTCCTTCTTCTAGAAATATTTGACTTCCTCCCATACTTGCTGCATTTTTACTTATTAATACTTTATCATTTAAAGAAAGATTTCCATTCTCTAAATTTTCCATTATTAATATCATACTCATAATCTTAGTCATTGAAGCAATAGAAAGTTTTTCATGAGAATTTTTTTCAAATACTACTATACCAGTACTTGCCTCAACTAATATAGCACTTTTAGAATTAGGAGCTAAATCTTCATCAGCAAAAACTTTTATTGGAAATAGTAGCATTAATAAAAATAGAATTTTTTTCATTACATCACCTAATAAAAAATATGTATTATATTTTTAGTTATGACTTTTTATATAATCTAGTATTAAAAAAAGTTACTTATTAAAGTAACTAATCTTTATTCTTTTTAAATAAACCTTTTTGTCTTTTGATTTCCTCTACTGGTTTTTCTGATCTAGGTAAAGCTTCTTTACGAGATAAATTTAATCTTCCTCTTTGGTCATAACCTAAAGCTTTAACAACTATTTCATCTCCTACTTTTACTATGTCTGACGGCTTATTAACTCTTTCATTAGATAATTGAGATACATGAACTAAACCTTCACATCCAGGCCATAATTCTACAAAGCATCCAAAGTCTTCTACTTTTACTACTTTTCCTGTATAAATAGTTCCTTCTTCTACTGTTTTCACTATGTCTTCAATCATTTTCTTTGTTCTTTCAATTATTGCATAATCATTATGATAAATAATTACTCTTCCATCATCTTCTATATCCACTTTTACAGCATTTTTATCGTTTACTGTTAAAACATTACTTGATTCAAGAATAATCCTAGTAATCATTTCTCCTCCACGACCAATTACATCTTTAATTTTATCTGGAGAAATTTGTAATACAGCAATCTTTGGAGCATAAGGACTAAGTTCTTTTCTAGGTTGAGATATAACATCATCCATTACATCAAGTATTTGCATTCTGGCTTTTTTAGCCTGAGTTAAAGCTTCTTTTAATATATCTTTAGTAACTCCCTTTATCTTTATATCCATTTGAAGTGCTGTTATACCTTTTTTAGTACCTGCTACTTTGAAATCCATATCACCCATATGATCTTCAAGACCCTGGATATCAGTTAAAATTGTATATTTCTTTCCTTTAGTAATTAAACCCATTGCTATACCAGCAACTGAAGCCTTTATAGGAACACCTGCTGCCATTAATGATAAACATCCTGCACAGATACTTGCTTGTGAACTTGAGCCATTGCTTTCTAATACTTCACTAACTACTCTAATTGTATATGGAAATTCTTCTTCACTAGGGATTACTTGTAATAGAGCCCTTTCTCCTAGTGCTCCATGACCTACTTCTCTTCTTCCTGGCGCTCCATATCTTCCAGTTTCACCTACTGAGAATGATGGGAAATTATAATGTAGCATAAATCTCTTAGTATCTTCTATTCCAAGTCCATCTAATATCTGATGTTCACCTATAGCCCCTAAAGTAGTAGTAGCTAACACTTGAGTCTGACCTCTAGTGAATAATGCTGAACCGTGAGTTCTAGGTAATAAATCAATATAAGCAGATAAATCTCTTATTTCATCAATTTTTCTTCCATCAGGTCTTATCTTCTTTTCAGTTATTAAATTTCTTACTTCATCTGCTTCTATTTTATCTACTATTTTTTTAACATCTTTTATAATCTTCTCTAAATCTTCACTATCTTTTAAAATATCTTTAAAATGATAAATAGTATTTTCTTTTATCTCATCTATTCTTTCATAACTTTTTAATTTATCTTTTATTTGAATAGCTTCAAGCATATCTTCTTTAGCAAATTTAATTACTGTATCTTCTAATTCAGGATCAATAGAAGCTAAAACTACTTCTACTTTTTCAGCTCCTATTTCTTCTATTATCTTTTCTTGAAATTCAATTAATTTCTTAATAGCATTATGTCCAAATACTAAAGCTTCTAACATGTCTGCTTCACTAACTTCTTTACTTCCTGCTTCAACCATATTTATAGCATCTTTAGTTCCTGCTACTGTTAAATTAATTTCACTTTTTTCTAATTCTTCACCTGTAGGATTTATTATATACTCTTTTCCTATTTTACCTACTACTACACCCGCTACTGGACCTCCAAATGGAATTTTACTTATACATAAAGCAAGTGATGATCCAAATAAAGCAGTCATCTCTGGAGAATAATCTTGATCTACAGATAATACTGTATTTATAACTTGTACTTCATTTCTAAAATTTTCATCAAATAAAGGCCTTATAGGACGATCTATTAATCTTCCAGCTAAAGTAGCATTTTCACTAGGTCTACCTTCTCTTTTAATAAATCCTCCCGGAATTTTACCTACTGAATAAAATCTTTCTTGATAAACAACTGTTAATGGAAAGAAATCTTGCTCTATAGGATTTTTACCCATTACTGTTGCTGACAAAACAACAGTATCTCCATATCTAACTAATATACTGCCATTACTTTGCTTTGCTAACCAACCATTTTCTACTATTAATTTTTTTCCTAAAAAATCTAATTCGAATTTTTTACTTTTCATATTATTACCTCTTCCTTCTTCTATTAATAAAAAAAGACACTAAAAATTAAAGCGCCCTATTTTCTTAAATTTAATTTTTTGATTATTTCTCTGTAACTTACTACATTATGTTCTTTTAAATAATCTAGTAAACTTCTTCTCTTACCAACTTTCATTAGTAAGCCTCTTCTTGAATGGAAATCATTCTTATGAATTTTTAAATGTTCAGTTAAATCATTGATTTCCTTAGTTAAAATTGCTACTTGAACTTCAGTACTTCCTGTATTTTTAGAATCTTTACTAAATTCAGCCACAATTTTAGACTTTTCATCTTTAGACAAAGCCATTTTATTTTCCTCCTTTATAATTAACCGTTTAATCCTAGTATAAAATTGGAGATTTTTTAAACCAAGAAAAAACTTATAAAATAATTATATATAATTTTCTAATTAAAATCAAGAACTATTTATTAGGATGTAATTTTTTAATTAAAACAGGCATAATTTCTTTTTGATATTTATTTAATTCATCAATTAGTTCTAATTTAGATTCTTCATCACTATATCTAGGAGCATTTTCAAGTTCCATACCTTCATTTTTAATACTATATAATAATTCTAATCTATTTCTTTCATAAGAACTTAATACTTCTTCAAAAATATTTAATGCTTGTTTTAATCCTCTAGGATTACTTATTGATATTTTAGCTCTATTAATTTGACTTTGTATATCATCTATTTCTAAAAGGATAAATTCAAGCTTTTTAAATTTTTCTATTTCTATCAGAGTGTTGCCTATCATAATAAATCTTTCTCCTAACCGAGATATTATTATACATTTATTTTAATTCTATGTCAATTACTAAATAAACATGATATATGGTTTAGCCTTATTATTGTCTTTCTCATATTCTTTATAAATGCTTATTACTTCACCATTGTAAATATATACACAATATTTAGAAGTAAATTCTTTATCAACAACAGCACCATTTTTAATTTTAAAAAATAATTCTTCATTACATTCTATTTTTTCATAATCTTTTAATATTTCTTTAAGTGTTATTAATTTATAATTGTTATTTAGTATATCATGAATACTATATGAATCTTCTAAATTATAACTACCTTGTTTAGTTCTAATTAAATCTGTCATAGTTCCATAAGTATTTAATTTAATACCAATATCTCTGATTAAACTTCTTATGTAAGTACCTTTAGATACAACACATCTAAATTTTATGATATCTTCTTTAATCTCCAATAATTCTATTTCTTTGATATCTATTTCTTTTTTTGGAAGAATAACTGATTCATTATTAAATGCATATTGATATAATTTTTTACCATTTACTTTTACTGCTGAGTATAATGGTACTTCCTGAGTACTCTTACCTACAAATGAATTTAATACTTCTATTATTTTTTCTCTACTAACATTATAATTTTTTTTATCAATAATTTTTCCAGTAATATCCAAAGTATCAGTTAATATTCCTAATTTCATAGTTGCTATATATTCTTTATATTCACTTGTTAATAATTCATTTAATTTTGTACATTTACCAATAGTAATAATTAATACTCCTGTTGCTATAGGATCTAAAGTTCCAGTATGACCAATTTTTTTTGTATTAAAAAACTTACATAGTATATTTACTACATCTCTACTAGTCATGTCTTTTTCTTTATTAACTATTATTATTTCATTCATATTATTCCCTAAAAAACACATGATATAAATCACATGTTATTTCTTTATTTCTTTTAATATTCTTTCTATATTTGAACCATATTCAACTGATTCATCAAATATAAATTTTAATTCTGGAGTATGTCTTAATTCAATTCTACTAGCTAATTCTTTTCTTAGAAAGAAAGACGCTTCATCTAATTCTTTTTCTAATTGTTTTTTATCTAAATTAGATATTGAAGTAAAATAAATTTTAGCATAACTTAAATCATTAGAAACTTCACATCCAGTTATTGTAATAGTTTTTAAAAGTTCATCTCTAGCTTCTTCTAAAAGAATAGAACTTATTTCTTTTACAATAGAAGATGAAATTTTCTTTGATTTTAAGCTTTTCATTTTTTAACCTCAACTATTTCGTAAAATTCAATTATATCTTTTTCTCTTAAATCATTATAATTCTTTACAGTTATTCCACAGTCCATACCATTTTTAACTTCTTTAACATGTTCTTTTTCTCTTTGAAGACTGTTTAAATCTCCTTCAAAAATTACTGCAGAATCTCTTATTACTCTTACTTTACCATTACTTTTTACAGTTCCTTCAATAACATGACTTCCTGCTATTGTTCCTACTTTAGAGAATTTAAATAATTGTCTTACTTCTGCTCTTCCCTGAATTTTTTCTTCATATGTAGGATCTAACATACCTTTCATGGCAGATTCCATATCTTCTACTAATTTATAAATAATTGTATAAAGTCTTATATCTACATTGTATTCTTTTGCTATTTCCTTAGTTATAGCACTTGGTACTACATTAAATCCTAAAATAATTGCATCTGATGCATTTGCAAGTACTACATCACTTTCAGTAATAGTTCCTATACTACTTCTAATGACATTTACTTTAACTCCTTCAATATCTATTTTTTCTAAGGCATTTTTTACAGCTTCTTCGCTTCCTCTTACGTCAGCTTTTAATACAACATTAATTTCTTTAGCACCTGATTCTATTCTACTGAATAAATCTTCTAAACTTATTACATCTTTTTTATATTTTTTTGATTTTAGTTGTATTTTTCTTTTTTCAGCCACTTCTTTTGCTTCGCTTTCTTTTTCGAAAGCCATGAATTTATCTCCTGCTGAAGGATTGTCATTTAAACCTGTTATTTCAACTGGCATTGATGGACCTGCTTCTAAAATTGATTCACCTAAATCATTTTTCATAGTTCTTATTTTTCCAAAAGCAGTACCAACTACTATAGGGTCTCCCAATCTTAATGTACCACTACTTACTAATAGTGATGCAACTCCACCTATATTTTTATCCAATCTTGATTCTATTACGTTACCTATTGCATATCTATTAGGATTAGCTTTATATTCATTTATTTCAGCTAAAGCCAATATATTTTCTAATAATAAATCTACTCCTTCACCAGTTAGGGCTGATATTCTTACAAAAGGAACATCTCCTCCCCACTCTTCTGGAGTAATATTATATTCAGCCATTTCAGTCATTACTTTATCAGGATTAGAATTAGGTTTATCTGTTTTATTTACCGCTACTATAATTGGAACTTTAGCACTTCTTGCATGATCAATAGCCTCTTTAGTTTGAGGCATAACACCATCATCAGCAGATACAACTACAATAACTATATCAGTAACTGAAGCCCCTCTTGCTCTCATTTCAGTAAATGCAGCATGTCCTGGAGTATCTATAAATGTAATCTTGTTTCCATTATGCTCTATTTGATATGCACCTATATGTTGAGTGATTCCTCCAAATTCTGTATCTACTACTTTAGAATTACGAATATAATCTAAAAGAGTAGTTTTTCCATGATCAACATGTCCCATTATTGTAACTACTGGAGGTCTTTTAACAAGATCTTCATCTGAATCAAATACTTCAAATTCTTCAAAATTAGTTACATCTCTAGTTTCTTCTCTTTTTAATATTTTGTTATATTCTACTGCTAATAACTCAGCATCTTCAAAACTAATATTCTGATTCAATGAAATCATTAATCCACTCGCCATTAATTTTTTTATCATTTCTGCTGGATTAATTCTCATAGCATTACTTAAATCTTGTAAAGTCATACCTTCTGTATATAACACAACATTAGTTTCTTTTAAATCAGTGTTATTAAATTTTTCTTTATGTTTATACATTTCTTTTCTTTTATTTAAATATTCTTCTTTAGAATTTACTATTTGAGATTTCTTCTTTAATTTTTGTACTTTAACATCATCTAATTTATCAAGATTTTTTTCAGTTATAATTGATTCTACTTTTTCTTCAATTTCATCTTCACTTTCAAAATCTACTTCATTATCAGTACTTATAAGATTAATTGTATTATCAAGTATAATAATATCATCCTCACTCAATAAATCATCTGCATTTTTAGCATTAATACTAAGTTCTTTACATTTTTTCAAGATTTCTGCAACTGTTACATTCATATCAGTAGCATATTCTTTAACACTCATCATGAGTAAACACCTCCTCTATATTATTTCTAATAAGTCATTATAAATTTTTTCTTCTACTTCAGTTTCTAGAGTTCTATCTAATATTTTATTTTTTTTTGCTTTTAATATTACTTCTTTATCTTTTGTTAGATAACAACCTCTTCCATTTAACTTACCAGTTAAATCTAGTTCTACTTTACCTTCAGTTGTTCTTACTATTCTTATTAAATTCTTTTTTTCAGTTTTTTCTCTAGTAACAACACAAGTTCTCATAGGAACTTTTTTATTGTTCATTTTTATTACCTTCCTCATTAATTTGATCCATTGATTTAACATCAATTTTAAATCTAGTTAACTTACTTGCTAATTTAATATTTACACCTTTTTTACCAATAGCTAAACTCAAATTATCGTTATCAACTATAGCTAAAGCAGTATTCTCCTTTTCACTTAAAATATTAACAATTACATTTTTTGCAGGACTTAATGCATTTTTAATAAATTCAGCTTTATCATTACTATAAAGAATTAAATCTACTTTTTCTCCATTTAATTCTTTTAAGATATTAGCTATACGACTACCTTTAGCCCCTATACAAGTACCAATTGGATCAATTTTAGCATCATTAGAAGATAATGCAACTTTACTTCTTACACCTGCTTCTCTTGCTACACTGTGAAGCATAATTGTACCATCAGCAACTTCTGGTATTTCACTTTCAAATAATCTTTTAACAAATCCAAAGTGTTTTCTACTCAATAATATGAACGGTCCTTTAGGAGTAGATTCAATTTTAGTAATATATACTTTAATACTAGTACCCATCTTCAATTCTTCTAGAGGAATAATCTCACTCTTAGGAAGTATACCACGTGCTTTTCCTAAATCAACATAATAATTTTTAGCATCTTCCATAGCAAGAAGACCTAACATCATTTCATCCTGTTTATCAGCAAAAAGAGCCATTACACTATCTTTTTCTGCTTCTCTAATCTTCTGAGTTATTACCTGCTTAGCAGTTCCAGCAGCAACTCTACCAAAATCTTTAGGAGTTACTTCTTCTTCTATAGTCTCTCCCACTTCAATATTTGGAACAATTTTTTTAGCATCTTCTAATAATATTTGAGCATCAATATTAATTTCAGGAGGAATAATTTTTTCATTTCCTTCTTCATCTATCTCCACTTTTGGTTCCATAATTTTATCTACAACTGTTAAAAATGAAAATACTTTAATTTCACCAGTTTCACGATTAATACTTACTCTAACATTTGTCTTTGAATTAAAGTTTTTCTTATAAGCTGTCTGTAATGCTAATTCCATAGCATCAAACACTAAATCTTTAGATATATTTTTTTCTTCTACTATTCCTTCTACTGCTTTTATAAAAGCCTTATTATCCATTATAATCACCTTTTTCCTTACTTATTACATCTAAAATAAATTCCTCATCTATAAAATCATACTTATCTATTATAGGATTTATTATATTAGTTGCATCTACTATAGTATCTAAATCAATACCATTAACTTTATCAAGAGTTATTCTTAAAAAATTATATTTTCCTTCAGTTACATAAATAACTTCATCAACAATAATGTCTTTCTTCTGCAAAACTTCACTTAGATTTTTCTTTAATTCATCTAATTTTTCTTGCATTATATCACCTCATAATCTAATAACAAAGGTGAGCTTTTTTTGCTCACCTAAATCTGCTAAAAGGATTATAACATAATATTTATTAAAAACACAAGTGTTTTTCTAACTTTCCTCAATAAAATTCTTGTTTTTATGTGGTTCTTC
Source organism: uncultured Muribaculaceae bacterium (assembly GCA_964441535.1). Taxonomy (GTDB): domain Bacteria; phylum Bacillota_I; class Bacilli_A; order RF39; family UBA660; genus CAYNLX01. The sequence goes on along the minus strand of CAYTXQ010000022.1, from coordinate 601 downwards.
TTTTAATAAATCATTATAATCTTGTTGTCTTAAAGCTTCATATACCATAATAGCCACTGTATTAGATAAATTAAGTGCTCTTACTTTATCTGTCATTGGTATTCTCATACATTTATCTATATAAGGTTTCATAATAGTTGGAGTTATTCCAGTACTTTCTTTACCAAATATAAAATATATATTCTCATCTCTATTGCTATAATCAAAACTAGTATGAGGTTTATGACCATATCTAGTTAGAAAATAATATGTACCTTTATTCTTTTCAAAAAATTCATCTATATTTTTATATACATAATATTCACAATTATCTATATAATTAACACCACTTCTTTTAATATAATTATCATCTAAAGAAAAACCTAAAGGCTCTATTAAATGTAATTTAGTATTAGTTGCTACACAGGTTCTCATAATATTACCTGTATTACCTGGTATTTCAGGTTCATATAAAACTATATTAATCATATTTTATTCCTTCTATTTTTTAAATTTGATCCTGAATTTAGACTATAATTTCCATTTGTAATAATTTTTGTATTACTTAATTTATTAATTAAAAAGTCAAGTGCAACTTTTTAGAAAAAAAGAATATGAATAA
>CAYTXQ010000021.1:0-13552 GCA_964441535.1 uncultured Muribaculaceae bacterium | reverse complement strand
AGTTATATATCCATGAATATGCATCAAATTTAAAACGGTTGCTCTTCTTTTAGTGGCAATTTCTGGATTTTTAAAAGGATTGTATGCATCTGGTGCTTGAAATAATCCTGCTATTAAAGCAGCTTCAGATAAAGTCAGATCTTTAACTGATTTACCAAAATAAGTTTGTGAGGCTTGTTCAACTCCATATGATGAATTTCCTAAGAATGGAGCATTAACATAAAATTCAATAATTTCTTCTTTAGTATAATTCTTTTCTATTTTAAATATAGACATATATATGTCAGTAAATTTACGTGTAATACTAACTTTAGTACTAGTAAAAGTATTCTTGACTACTTGCATTGAAAGAGTTGAGGCTCCTCCAGCTCCTGAATTACCTCTTAATTGACCAAAACTGGCTTTAATAAATCTTGCTATATCAAATCCATTATGTTGAAAGAATCTTGAATCTTCAGTTGCTACTACAGCATCAACTAGTACTTGAGGTAAATCTTCATAAGAAACTATTTCTCTATTTTCAACCCCTAGTCTTGCAAATTCATTACCGGCTTTATCATATATTATAGATGATTCTTTTTCATATAATTTATCTGAACTGAAATCCGGAGAAGATATTATTATAAATAACATAAATATTATGAATAGAGTAAAGGTTGTTATTAAAAGTCCCATTAATCCTATAAGAATATATGTATGAGTTTTTTTCTTATCTTGTTTTAATTTATTTTTAGTATCCTTTACTTTGTTTATAACTTTTTCTTTTGTTTTTTTAACGTCTATTTTTTTAAGTTTCATATTAATTCTCCTTAAAATAAATTTTATTTATTACATTTAAATAATCTAATACAGGGTTTAATCCTAATTTAATAGGAATTCCTTTTTCTTTTATATAATCATACTTAATAGATTTAGTGTTGTTATTTTCTATGTAGTGTTTAATATCTTCTCCCTTAAGTAAATATATTATATCATTAATTGAAATAATTAAGAATGATATTCCGCCATGTTCTAATACTTTATATATATGATTTAATTGATGTTTACTAAGATTATTTAATGGAAAAGAAGTTCTGTTTTTAGTTTCCTTTGCATCAAAATCTAAGTATTTACCCTTATATATTCCATTATAATCTAAAGTAGACTTTTCTTTGAAATATGCTTTATCAATTATTTTTTTATTATTTCTATATTTAACATCTGATATACCTATGGGAGTTGGTTTTTTGTATATAAGAGCTATATTATTTTCTAAATAATAAAGATTACTTTTATTAATGAGACTTTCCAAATCCATACCTCTATTACCATAAGTAATATTTTTATTAAAAATAGTTTTAACTTTATTAGGATATAACACTTACATCACCAATTCTAATTATACTATAATTACTATTTTTTTTCATCTATTATTAATAAGTTTGTTGACAAGTTTTGACTAGTTTTGTCTAAAGTCTTTTTTATAAAAACAATAGTGTTAAAATGTAATAAAGAAAGAGGGTAGATATAATTAGACCAGATTTTTTTATAAACCAAATAATTGAAAAAATTGATTATGTTAAAGTCAGTTTAGGTAACAAGAAAGATTCTTATGATACATAGGAATTTTTTTTAATTACCTTGACAATATGACTATTTTTCTTTATAATTTTATATGTAAGAAGGGTGATAGTATGTATAATGAAAAGATTTTTCTAACTCCACAAGAAATCTTGGATAAAGAGTTTAAAATCGATGCTAGAGGTTACAGACCTCAAGAAGTTGATAAATTTCTAGATTTAGTAATCAGAGATTATACAGAATTTCTTACAACAATAAAGAAACTTGATAAAGATATTCATGATTTAACAGAAGATAATGTCAAGTTAAAGCAGGAAATGAGAAAATTGAGAACTAATTTGGAAGCTGCCACAGATAATGAATCTGATAATTCTTCTAGAGGAGTTAACAATGTAGATTTATTAAGAAGATTAAGTCAATTGGAAAAGGTTGTCTTCGGAAAAAATGAATAATATCTAGACAAACGCTGCATAACTTATATGTAGAGGAAAGTCCATGCTCACACTTTCTGGAATGAAAGTAGTGTTCGCGTATTGGGAAAAAATAACCAATAGTAGTTTTACTAACGGCTTTGAAATAACCTGTTAAATGGTTAAAGTAAATATAAAAGTGCCAAAGAGACGAGTATTAAGGGAAACTTTAATAGTGGAACGTGGTAAACCCCGCGAGTGAGAAACCCAAATTTTGGTAGGGGAACTTCTGCTAGGAATAATAACGATGTAGAAGACTATATTTATAGTAGATAGATGTTTGTCACCTTTAAGGTACAGAACATGGCTTATAAGATATTTATTTTATTATAAAAGGAAGTGAAATAACTTGAATGATATCGGACTCCAACTAAAAATAACTCGTGAAAAAACAGGAGTGAAATTAGATGAAGTTAGTGAAGATCTCAATATAAAAGTTTTAGAATTAGAAAATATTGAAGAAGGTAACATGGGTTGCTTTAAAGATATTTTTGTATTAAAAAACTATATAAGAGACTATGCAAAATATTTAGGATTAGACAGTGTAAAATTGATTGATGAATTTAATTCGTACTTATTTGAATATACTTCTAAAATACCAATTAAAGAAATTGAGAAAAAAGTAAATGAAAAAATAAGTGATAAAACTGAAGAAATTAAAATAGTTTCTCCATATACATCACCTAAACCTAAAATAAATCATTTTCAATTAATATTTATATTAATAATAACATTAATACTATTAGCAGTTATAATAATATGGTCAGTTAAACAAATTACAATAGGAAATAAAATAACTAGTCAGATTAGTTATATAAGTAAGGAGTAAGAATATGAATTTACCAAATAAAATAACAATGGGAAGAATAGGAATGGCAATTATAGTACTAGTATTATTAGTATTTCCATTCTATCAGGTAGGAGTTGAATTTCCTACATATCTAATAGCAGATACAGTTAAATTGGATTTAAGATACATTATAGCAGGAATTATATTTATTATAGCTGCAGCAACAGACTTTTTAGATGGGAATATTGCTAGAAAGAGAAATTTAGTAACAGATTTTGGAAAAGTAATGGATGCTATAGCTGATAAAATATTAGTTAATGGTACTTTAGTAGCATTAGCATGTAATGGATATATTTCAAGTATTATACCTGTAGTAATAGTTACTAGAGATATAGTAGTTGATTCTGTTAAAATGATAGCAGGAAGTAAAGGAAATGTTGTAGCAGCTAGTTGGACTGGCAAAGCCAAGACAACATGTATGATGATTGGAGTTTCACTAGTGTTTTTCTCTAATTTGCCTTTTGAATTAATAGGTAGAGGAATCAATGTTGCAGATGCTTTACTAGTAATAGCAACAATATTAGCAGTGATAAGTGGATGCCAATATTTTATAGCAAATAAAAAGTATTTTTTTGAAGATAAATAATTTTTGTAAATAAAGGTATATTAAAAATTGAATTATTGCTTAGCAATAATCTTTTTTTTGCAAAAATACACATACAAACATTTGTACGAAAATATTGTTGACAAATGAAAAAATATATAATAAAATTAATATGTAAGCATATGAAGGAGGACATTATGAAGAATAATAAAGATACCAAAGATGAATCTAAGGTATTGGAACAAGTTATGCATGACATAGAAAAACAATTTGGTAAAGGTGCAATAATGAAACTTGGAGGATTAGAACACATGGAAATAGATGTAGTTCCAAGTGGATCATTATCATTAGATATTGCATTAGGAGTAGGAGGCTATCCTAAAGGTAGAATAGTAGAAATATATGGACCAGAATCTTCTGGTAAAACTACATTTGCTCTTCAAGCAATAGCAGAAGTACAAAAAAATGGTGGAAGAGCAGCATTTATTGATGCTGAACATGCTTTAGATCCAGTTTACGCAAAAAATTTGGGAGTTAATATTAATGAATTATTATTATCTCAACCTGATACTGGTGAACAGGCATTAGAAATTTGTGAAGCCTTAGTAAGAAGTGAAGCTATTAATATAGTAGTAATAGATTCAGTAGCGGCTTTAGTTCCACAAGCAGAAATTGAAGGAGAGATGGGAGATTCTCACATAGGACTTCAAGCAAGACTTATGAGTCAGGCTTTACGTAAACTATCAGGTACTATTAGTAAAACTAATACTATTGCAATATTTATTAATCAGTTGAGAGAAAAAGTTGGAGTTATGTTTGGAAATCCTGAAACTACTCCAGGAGGTAGAGCGCTTAAATTTTACTCAACAATTAGATTAGATATAAGAAGAGCTGAACAGATTAAAAATGGAGAGAACATTGTTGGTAATAAAACTAATGTTAAAGTTGTTAAGAATAAAGTGGCTCCTCCATTTAAAACAGCAACAGTGGATATTATGTATGGGGAAGGTGTTTCTCGTGAGGGAGAAATTGTTGATTTGGCGAGTGAAATAAATATATTAGAGAAAAGTGGAGCATGGTATGCTTATAATGGAGAAAAAGTAGGCCAGGGTAAAGAAAATGTAAAGATATGGTTGAAAGAACATCCTGAAATAAAAAATAAATTAGAATCAGAAATTAGGAATCATTTTAATATAGTAACTAAATCTGAAAAATCAAAATTAAAAGAATAGTCTTAAAAAATAAGACTATTTTTTAAAATAAATACATTGCAATTATCTTGTAAAAACTTTATAATGAATATATAGATATTTGTTTAATATATGAATTTTCTATAAAATAAATTAATGGAGGAGAAGACTATGAATAACTCAATCTCCATTTTATCTTTAATAATTGGTGCCGGTGTAGGTGCGCTTATTGTTTTTTTAATTTTTATGATAAGAAATTCTCATTCTGAAAATAAGGCTGAGAAATTAATGAAAGAAGCTAAGAAAGAAGCAGAAAAATATAAACGTGATAGTATTCTAGAATTAAAGGAAGAATCTTTTAAGTTAAAACAGGAAACCGATAGAGAAATAAAAGAAAAAAAATCGGAAATTGCAAATAGTGAAGAACGTTTAATGCAAAGAGAAAAAAATCTGGATAAACGTGAAGAAATAATACAAAATCGTGATTCGATGTTAGATAAAAAAGATCAAGAATTAATAAAAAAACAAAAAGATACCCAAGAAAAAGAAGCTAAAATGGACGAACTTTTAAAAGAAGAAATGAAAACTTTAGAGAATGTAGCAAAATTTTCTAAAGAAAAAGCACATGATTTAATAATGGAACGTGTTGAAAAAGAAATGTCTGTAGAGATAGCAGATTATATTAGAACAGAAGAAGCATCTGCAAAATTAGAGGTTGATAAGAAGGCTAAAAATTTATTAGTTAATAGTATGCAGAGATATTCAAATGATGTAACTAGTGAACAAACAATTAGTGTTATTGATTTACCAAATGATGAAATGAAAGGTAGATTAATAGGAAGAGAAGGAAGAAATATTAGAACTATAGAGGCAGTAACTGGAGTAGATTTAATAATTGATGATACACCAGAAGCTATAGTAATTTCTAGTTTTGATCCTTTAAGAAGAGAAATAGCAAAACAAACTATTGAAACTTTAATTAAAGATGGAAGAATTCATCCTGCACGTATAGAAGAACTATATGATAAAGTTTCAAAAGATTTAAATTCTAAAATTACTGAAATAGGTAATGAAGTAGTTTATGAATTAGGTTTATCTAAAGTAGATCCTGAAATAGTTAATCTAATAGGTAAATTGAATTTTAGAACAAGTTATGGTCAGAATGCTTTAATGCATTCTAAAGAAGTTGCTAATTTAGCTGGATTAATGGCTTCTGAGTTAGGAGAAAATATATCTCTAGCAAAAAGAGCGGGATTACTACATGATATAGGAAAAGCAATAGATTTTGAAATTGAAGGAAGTCATGTTGAAATTGGAGAAGATATTGCTAAAAAGCATCATGAAGATGAAGTTATAATTAATTCTATAGCTTCTCATCATGGAGATACTACATATACTTCAGTTATATCTGCTTTAGTACAAATTGCTGATACTTTAAGTGCAGCAAGACCTGGAGCAAGAAATGATTCTATGGAGAATTATGTTAAAAGATTAGAACAACTAGAAAACATTGGTAATTCTTTTGAAGGAGTAGAAAAAACTTTTGCAATGCAGGCTGGTAGAGAAGTAAGAGTATTAGTAAAACCTGAATCAATAGATGACTCTAGCAGTTATAGAATAGCAAGAGAAATGAAAGAAAAAATTGAAAAGGAAATGCAATATCCTGGTACTATTAAAATCACAGTTATAAGAGAAACTAGAGTACAGGAAGAAGCAAAATAAATTATAACAAGAGCATAAAAATATGTTCTTGTTTTTGTTATGAAAATATAATATAATAATAAACATTTACAGGAGATTATTATGGAATGTTTTTCAAAACAAGATTATGATTTTTTACAGAATATAATAAAAACTACTGAATCTATTCAGGAGTTATATCGTCGTTTATATAATTTAGAAGTTCAGGGGAAAAAGAATACTGATGAATTTCAAAAGAATTTATATTATTTAGAAATTGCTTTAGAAGTCGAAAAAGATAAATATGAAAGCATGGATAAGGAAAAATTAAAATTATTAAAAGATTATATTTTAATTAATTATTGTATAGATAAAAAAGATTATATAAAATATGAAAGTGCTTCTTTTAATGTAAATATTTTAGAAAATAATGTTATATTTAGAATATTAAAAAATATAAACTCTCGTTTAGAAATGAAATATGAATTAATCGATGTATCGTTAGCTCAAACATATAAATATAATTTTCTAAGAGAAACTGAAAGATTCAAGGGAATAGGAAATTTAACTAATTCTATTTCTGTAGAGGTTCATCTTTGGGAAATGTTAAAGAAGGATTATTTTAATGTACTTCTAAAGCATATTAATAATACATTAGAAAATGAAAAGTCATGTTTTAATCAGTTTTTAATTAGAGTAAAATATGGAATCTCTTTTTCTGATTGCTATATTGAAACTGATTTATTAGAAAATGATTTTGGTTCTAAAAATTCTCGCTATTCTAATTTTGATTTATCAACAAGTCTATTACATTTAAATTCTGAAGTATGTAATTATTTAAAAAGATATTTTGGAATTAAAAATTATAATTATTTATTAGATTTTCTTTTATCAATATCGGATATTCAATACGATGATTTTGAAATGTCTTGTAATTCTTTATTAAGTGAGTATCTTATAAAAACTTCTTTTGAATTTATGAGTGAAAGAGAAAAACAAAAAGCCAAAATTATATTAAATGATAAAAAAAATGACATTGATAATAATAGTATTAGTAAATCAAAAGCTTTGAAACTTTTTAAATTGATAAATATATAATAAAATTTTAAAAACAGTTATTTCTAACTGTTCTCTTTATTCTACAGGTTCTTTTATTTCCATTATTACTGGTAATATAATAGGATTTCTTCCAGTTAATTCATTTATATAGGTATGTAAATCTAATATTATTTGATTTTTTAAATCTATATAACTATAAGGTCCTCTAATTAGAGTATTATTTACTATTTCAGTAATTTTATTTTCGATGTTTTTAATTAATTCTGCATTATCATTTACTAATATAAATCCTCTTGTAGTAACATTTGGTTTAATTAGTAATTGTTTTGTAACAGGATTAATATTTAGTATAGTAACTAAAATACCATCTTTACTCATTAGTTTTCTATCTTTAATTACTACACTTCCAATATTACCAATTCTAGAGCCATCAACATATATATCTCCTGCCTGAACTTTTCCTTCTACAAAAGCCTCATCTTTAGTTAGATTTAATATATCACCATTCTTTAAAATAAATATATTTTCTTTAGGAATATCACATTCTATTCCTAAATCAGCATGAGCTTTTAACATTCTGTATTCACCATGCATTGGCATAAAATATTTAGGTTTTGCTAATCTTAACATAAGTTTAAGTTCTTCGCTTTTACCATGTCCAGATGCATGAAGATCAGATAATTCAGTATTAGTATATACTTTTACTCCCTTGAGATATAGTTTATTTATAATTCTGTTAATACTTACTCTATTTCCTGGAATAGGGCTAGAAGAAAATATTACTAAATCATTTGGTAATAATGATATTTGTTTATGACTTCCGTTAGCTATTCTAGATAAAGCTGCTAAAGGTTCCCCTTGAGAACCGGTACAAAGTATACATATTTCATTATTTTTTAAATCTTTAGCTTGATTAGCATCAATAAATATAGATTTATCTGTTATAAGTTGATTTGCTAAAGCTATTTCAACAGTTGTTTCCATACTTCTTCCAAATATTAATATTTTTCTTCCATGTTCTTTACATGTTTCGATAATATGTTTTACTCTATACATATTAGAAGCAAAAGTTGCTATGATAATTCTTCCTAAATGTTTACTGAATATATCTCCTAAAGTCTCATCTACTATTGATTCACTATTTGTAAATCCTTGTTCGATAGCATTAGTACTATCGCTCATTAATAGTTTTACACCTTCATCACCAAATTTAGCTATTCTATGTAAATCAGATACAGGTCCTATAGGTGTTAAGTCTATTTTAAAATCTCCAGTTGATAATATTATTCCGTTAGGGGTATGTATAGCTATACCAAAAGCATCTGGTATAGAGTGTGTAACATTAAAGAATTCTATCTCAAAATGTTTTGTTTTAATATGAGTATCTTTATCAAATGCTTTTATTCTGTCATATTTCATTTCTCTATCTTCTAATTTCTTATTAATTAAATCAGCAGCAATTTTAGAAGCATATATTACTGGAATATTTATATTTTGTAATAGAAAAGAAATACCTCCTATATGATCCTCATGACCGTGAGTTATAATTAATCCTTTGATTTTATTTTCATTTTGTTTTAAGTAAGTTATATCCTGTATAACATAATCTATTCCTAGTAATTCATCTTCAGGAAACATAACTCCAGCATCTATAATTAAGATTTCCTGACCATGCATTATTAAATACATGTTTTTTCCTACTTCACCAAGCCCACCCAAAGCAACTACTTTTGTTGCATCATTAAAATTTTTCATAAATTTTCCTTTCTTTTTTATAATTTAAATTTTCATAAAAGTTAAATGACTTAATAATTATACAAAATATTTAACAAAATGTAAAGGTTTATGATATACTTTTATTATGAAAGTTGGGATGTTTTTATGGGATTATTTGATAAAATTAAAACAATTATTAGTAAAAAACAAACCGATTCTGATGAAATAGAAGCATATGACAAAGGATTAGAGAAAACTAGAAATGAATTTATATCTAAATTAAACTTCTTAGGTATAAAATACACTAAAGTAAATGAAGAATATTTTGAAGAATTAGAAGATATCTTAATAATGGCAGATATTGGTGTTAAAACAGTACTTTCTTTTATTGAAAGATTAAGAAAAAGAGTAAAAGAAGAGAATATTACAGACACTAAATTTTTAAATGAAGTAATAGTAGATGAACTATTTATAATATATGTTAATAATGAAGTATTAAGTGATAAAATAAATATAAATAGTGAAGGTCCTACTGTAATATTAGTAGTAGGGGTAAATGGGGTAGGTAAAACTACTACTATTGGTAAACTAGCTTATAAATATATTAATGAAGGCAAAAAAGTAATGTTAATTGCTGGAGATACTTTTAGAGCAGGAGCCTATCTTCAATTAGAAGAATGGGCTTTTAAAACTAATGCTTTATTCTATGGAAAAGAAAATAGTGATGCTGCAGGAGTAATATATGATGGATTAGTTAAAGCTAAAGAAGAAAATGTTGATATAGTTTTAGTAGATACTGCAGGTAGATTACAGAATAAAGTTAATTTAATGAAAGAATTAGAAAAGATAAATAAAGTAATTGGAACACATATACCTAATGCTCCTCAAGAAACATTATTAATTATTGATGCTACTACAGGTCAGAACGGAATAAGTCAGGCTAAAGAGTTTAAAAGTATTACAAATTTAACTGGAATAGTATTAACTAAATTAGATGGTACTGCTAAAGGTGGAATAGTTCTTGCTATAAAAGAAGAAGTGAATATCCCTGTGAAATTTGTAGGTCTTGGTGAAAAAGAAACAGATTTAAAACCATTTGATATAGAAAATTATATATATGGTTTATTTAAGGATATGATTTAATATGGATAAAACAATTTATTATAATTATTTATATGATATTTATGGAGAATTATTAACTAAAAAAGAAAGAGAATATTTTGAGGAATATTATTGTAATAATTTATCTTTATCTGAGATAGCAGAAAACAATAAAGTTAGTAGAAATGCTATACATAAAAGGATAAAAGAATCTTTAAAAAAACTAGAATTTTATGAAGACAAACTACATTTATATAAAATAAAAAATAAAATAACATTGATAACTAAAAAGAACGATATATTAGAAATAAAAAAAGATTTGAAAAGTATTATGGAGGAGTAGTATGAAAGATAGAGGAAATATAATTATTATAGAAGGACCACAGGGTGTGGGAAAAAGTACGATGGCAAATTTTATTAGAGAAAATTTAGCTTCATCTAATCTTTATCGTTTAACAGGAATAAAAGATAAATCTATTACAGGTTATGAAAAAAATAAAACAATGTATTTAGGTCTTATTAATTACATGGAAGCATTGGAAGATACTAAATTAAATTTAATATTTGATAGAACTTTTTTTACTGAAGAAGTATATTGTAGGTTAGGATATAAAGATTATTCATTTGATGATGTATATAAAAGATTAGTAAAAAAAATGTCTGCTTTAGATTTTAATATATATTTTGTAGTACTTTATTTAAAAGATACTAGTATTTATGAAAAAAGATTAAAAAGAAAACATCATGGATATCAAGCTTTTAGTATAGATAGTAGTGTTAATCAGCAAAATGAATATTTAAAATTAATGTCTGAAATAAAACAAAGAAATATCCATAAGATAAAGATATCAATGGATAATTTTGATGAAGGATATGATAAATTAATTAAGAGTATTCCAATATTGAAAAATTCCAATATTATTTATAAAGAAAAATAGAAAACAGGTGATATAAGTGTTTGAATACTTAGGAGACAGATTAAGTAGTGCTATAAAGAATATAAAAGGCATGGGAAGAATTAATGAAGATAATATAAATGATGCTGTTAGAGAAATAAGACTTGCATTACTTGAAGCAGATGTAAATTATCAAGTAGTTAAAGAATTTGTTAATTCAGTAAAAGAACAAGCTTTAGGTATGGAAGTAGGAAAAAGTTTGAAACCTGAAGAGTTGTTTATAAAAATAGTAAAAGATGAATTAGTAACTCTTTTAGGTAAGAATTATGTTCCTGTGGAAACTAAAAAGAAACCAACTATTTTGATGCTAGTAGGATTACAGGGGAGTGGTAAAACTACTACTGCAGGTAAACTTGCAAATTATTTGAGAAAAAAAGAGTCTAAAAGACCTTTACTTGTCGCTTTAGATATCTATAGACCTGCTGCAATAGAACAACTAGAGCAGATAGGAGAATCTTTAAATATTCCTGTATACAGTGAAGGGAAAATAGAAGTTACAAAGATTTTAGAACATGCATTAAGTTATGCAAAAGAAAATAATAATGATTATATAATTTTAGATACTGCAGGTAGATTACATATAGATGAAGATTTAATGAATGAATTGATTAATATTAGTAGTCAAGTAAATCCTCATGAAATATTATTGGTAATTGATGCAATGATGGGACAAGATGCTATTAATGTAATAAATGGATTTAATGATAAACTTAAATTAACTGGTGCTATTCTTACTAAAATGGATGGTAATACCAAAGGTGGTGTTTCCTTATCAGTAAGAAAACTTACTAATATTCCAATTAAATTTATAGGAGATTCTGAAAAGTTAGATGGCTTAAGTGAATTTTATCCTGAAAGAATGGCTGAAAGAATTCTTGATATGGGAGATATACTCGCTATAGCATCTAAAGTAGAAGATGTAATTAGTGAATCTGAAGCAAAAGATCAAATAAGTAAATTTAGAAAAGGTAATTATGACCTATCTGATTTTTTAAATAATCTTAAACAGATAAAAAAATTAGGACCTTTAGAAAATATAATTAAAATGCTTCCTCAAGCAAGAAATATGGGTTTATCTAATGTTTCAGTAGATCCTAAAGATTTAGCCCATATTGAAGCAATTATATTATCAATGACTCCACATGAAAGAAAACATCCTGAAGAACTAAAAGCATCTAGAAAAATAAGAATATCTAAAGGTTCAGGTAGAAGTGTAGAGGAAATAAATAGACTATTAAAACAATTTGAATCAATGAAAGATATGATGAAAAGAATGAATAATGGTACTATGAAATTACCTTTCTAAAGGAGAATTAATGAAAAAATTAGACATAATATATGAAGATAAAGGTATTATAGTTGTTAATAAAGAACATCATCTTTTAACAATATCTAATGAGAAAGAAAAAGAACATACTCTTTATCATGAAGTATCAGATTATTTAAAGAAAAAAAATCCTAAAAATAAAGTTTTTATTATACATAGATTAGATAAAGATACTTCTGGAGTAATACTATTTGCTAAAAATCAAAATATAAAAAGATTATATCAGGATAATTGGAATAATCTAGTAAAGAAAAGAGGGTATATAGCTATAGTAGAAGGAGTAGTCAAAGAAAAGAAGGGTACTATAAAATCTTATTTGGTAGAAAATTCTACTCAATTAGTTTATACTACAAAAGATACTAAATTAGGTAAACTGGCTATAACTAATTATGAAGTAATTCAAAATAATAAAGAATATTCTTTAGTTAATATTGAAATAATTACTGGTAGAAAAAATCAAATAAGAGTACATATGAAAGAATTTGGTCATCCTATAATAGGAGATAAAAAATATGATAGTAGGAAAAACCCTATTCGTAGATTAGGACTTCATGCTAATATATTAATAATAAAGAATCCTATTACTAAAAAAGATATGGAGTTTAAAGCAAAAATACCTAAACAGTTTAATAGTATATTTAAGATAGTTTAATTTAATGCTATCTTTTTTTAATTAAAAAGTCCAAACATAGTTGTTTATTACTCATAAAATAGATTAGAAAGAGAGTGTTTTTTATGTACAAAGAAAATAGATGTTATGATATGCCAATAAATGATGGAAATATGAGTGATCCAAAAGCTATGATGAATGGATGTGGATGTCCTCCAGTAATGGAATGTCCTCAAGAAAGAGTATGTCATAGAGAAATAAACTGTGAAGTACAACATGTTGTACCAATACATACTAGAGTAGTAAATCATTATATATATCATCATTCATATGTTCCATGCTTCACTTGTAGCGAAGAAAATGAAGTATGTAATGTTTGCGAACCTAGATGTGGTTTTTAATTAATAAAATTATTTTATTAAAACAAAAGATATAGTGTAAGTAGCCTATATCTTTTATTTTTGTAAAAATCTTACATAGTATTCATCA
>CAYTXQ010000020.1:0-13717 GCA_964441535.1 uncultured Muribaculaceae bacterium | reverse complement strand
AAAAAAAGAATTAGTTAAACTAATTCAATCTTTACTGTTAAAGCATCGTCTCCGATTCTTTCTTTTAATTTAATTATTCTAGTGTATCCACCATTTCTAGTTTCATATCTTTTTGCTAGTTCATTAAATATTTTATCGGTAACTCTTTTGTCGTTTTCTAGGAAAGCTAAAGCTTTTCTTCTAGATACTAAAGTTCCTTTTTTTCCATAAGTAATCATTTTATCTACAAATTTAATTACTTCTTTAGCTCTAGCTTGAGTAGTAACAATACTTTCATTTAAAATTACATCTTTAGTAAGAGTACATAATATACTTCTTCTAATTCTAGATTCTCTTCCTAATTTTCTATAAGCCATATTATTACCTCCTAATCACGGAACTTAAGTCCCAATTCCTTTACTTTATCTACAACTTCTTTAAATGATTTTTTTCCTAAGTTACGTATTTTAGTAACTTCTACTTCTCTTTTACTAATTAAATCTTGAACAGTATGAATACCCGCTCTTTTTAAACAATTGAATGCTCTTACTGAAAATTCTATTTCTTCTATTGGAGTTTCTAAAGTTTTAGTTATTGTATCAATTTTCTTTTCAGCCATCATACCAGTTTGATTACTGATATTGTTTAAATCTGCAATTATATTTAAATGCTCTATTAATATTTTGCTTGCTAATGCCATAGATTCTTCTGGAGTAATACTTCCATTTGTATTAATATACATTATTAATTTATCATAATTTTCATTATGTCCTACACGAGCAGATTCTACTTCATATCTTACTAATTCTATTGGAGAATAAATTGAATCTATAGGAATTACTCCTACTTTAATATCTCCCAATAATTTTTGATTTTCTTTTGCATCAACATATCCACGACCATTTGACACTATCATTTCCATGTCAATTTTTCCACCTTTTACTATATTACAAATTACTAGCTCTGGATTTATAATTTCAATGTCTGCATCTTTATCAATATCTCCCGCAGTTAAAGTTCCTTCTTTACTAGAAGTTAATCTAATTATTTTGTTTCCTTCAGAATGATTTTTGATTACGATACTCTTTAAAGCTAGAACTATAGATGTAACATCTTCTACTATTCCATCAATTTTCTGAAATTCATGTAGAACTCCATCAATTTTAACTGATGTAATAGCACTTCCTGGTAAACTAGATAACATTACTCTTCTTAAAGCATTACCTATTGTTGTACCAAATCCTCTTTCTAATGGTTCTAATTCAAATTTTCCATAAAAATTACTTTCTTCTGCTTCTAGTATTTTATATACTGGTTTTTCAAAGTTTATCATATTACTTCCTCCTTAATTTCTTGGTCTTTTAGGTGGACGGCATCCGTTGTGTGGAATTGGAGTAACATCATTAATGCCTGTGATTTCTAATCCTGCTGTTTGCAATGATCTGATTGCTGTTTCTCTTCCTGAACCTATACCCTTAACAAATACTTCAACTTTTTTAACACCTTGATCCATTGCTGATTTTCCTGCTGCTTCAGCACTCATACCTGCAGCAAAAGGTGTTTTCTTCTTTGAACCTTTATAACCTATTGTTCCAGCTGAAGCCCAACTAATTACATTCCCATCTTTATCTGTTATACTAACAACTGTATTATTATAAGTTGAATGTATATGTGCCTGAGCTTCTGGAATATTTTTCTTTATTTTTCTTTTTCTTCTGTTATAAGCCATAATTATATCTCCTTAACTATTTACCAACTTTTTTCTTGTTAGCAACAACTTTTCCTTTACCTTTTCTTGTACGAGCATTTCTATTTGTTCTTTGTCCATGAACTGGTAAACCTTTTTTATGTCTTGTACCTTGATAACTATTAATTTCCATTTTATTTTTAATACTTAGTTGAACTTCTCTTCTTAAGTCTCCTTCAACTAAATGTTTATCAAGTTCTGTACGTAGCGCTGTTATCTCTTCATCTGTTAAATCTTTAATTTTTTTTATAGGATCTACTTTAGCATCTTTACAAATTGTTTTTGCTAAACTAATTCCTACACCATAAATTGCTGTCAAACCTATAAAAACATTCTTATTATTTGGTAATTCAATATTTTTTAAACGTGCCATATTAACCTCCTACTAGCCTTGAGTTTGTTTGTGTTTTGGATTCTCACAAATAACTAACACTTTACCATTTCTTTTAATAATTTTACATTTAGCACAAATTTTCTTTACTGATGGTCTTACTTTCATAATTTCCCTCCATTATTTTCTATATGTAATTCGCCCATGTTTTAAATCGTAGGTAGATAATTCTAAAGTTACTGTATCGCCTGGTAAGATACGAATCATATTCAATCGTATTTTACCAGAAACATGAGCCTCTACAGTATGCTTGTTTTCCAATTCAACTAAGAATTTTCCTCCTGGTATTATTTCTATAACTTTACCTTCTACCTCAACAACATCATTTTGTTTTGCCAATTATATTCACTCTCCTGTCAATATAACATATCCATCATCTGTCACTAGAACAGTATGTTCAAAGTGAGCGGATGGACTTCCATCTTCTGTAACTACCGTCCAGTTGTTATCCAGTATGCAAATGTCTTCACTTCCTAGATTTAACATTGGTTCAATAGCTACAGTCATTCCGGTTTTTAATATTAATCCAGTATTTCTTTTTCCGTAATTTGGAACATCTGGATCTTCATGTAAATGCTCTCCTACACCATGCCCTACAAGTTCTTTCACAACTCCAAGATTATGTTTTAAAGCATATTCTTCTATTGCAGAACCTATATTACCTAAGTGAATACCATTCTTAATTTCTTTCAGACCTTCATATAATGAAGCTTTAGTATGCTCTATTAAGAACTTTTTTTCTTTACTAATGCTACCTACTCCATACGTATTAGCTGAATCTGAATGATATCCTTTATATATAACACCAATATCAATTGATATTATATCTCCTTTTTTTAACTTTCTTTTACTTGGAAAGCCATGTACTACTTCATCATTTATAGAAGTACAGATTGATGCTGGAAAACCTTCATAATTTAGAAACGAAGGTATTCCATCATTATCTCTAATAAACTTATCTGCTAAATCATTTAATTCTTTAGTAGATATACCAACTTTAATCTTACTTTCAATGAATTTATGACACATATAATTTATATGTCCTGCTTCTTTCATTTTAGCAATTTCTTCATTAGTTTTTATTGTTATCATTAATTTAAATTCCTTAAGACTTCTTCAATTTTTTCAAAAGTCTCTTCTGGAGTATCTCCTGCTTTTATTCTATGAACTAAACCTTTTTCTTCATAATGTTTTATTATTTCACTAGAATTTTGTAAGAATATTTCAAATCTCTGATTAAATGATTCTGGAGTATCATCGCTTCTTGAAGTTAACTCTACTCCGCATTCATCACAAGTGTTTTCTACTTTTGGTTTTAATCCTTCAAAATATGAATTATAGACTTTACCGCATTTAGAACATGTAAGTCTTCCACACGCTCTTTTCATTGCTTCTTCTTTATCGATTTCTAGTACTAATACAATACCTAAATCAATATTTATTTTAGAAGTAATTTCATCATATTTAAATGCTTGTTCTATATTTCTAGGAAAACCATCTAATATAAAGTTCTTATCTTTTATAGTATTAAGTTTATTTTCCAAAACTTTATACACTAGATCATCAGGTACTAATTTACCTTCAGTCTGATACTGATGTATTAATACTCCATTTTCATCACCATTAGCAACTGCTTCTCTTAGTAATTCTCCTGTAGATATATGAATATATCCATATTTACTAACAAGTTTATCACTTTGAGTTCCTTTACCAGTTCCAGCTGGTGCTATAAAAATTATATTTTTCATATTCTTCTTGATCTCCTTCTATAACTTCTGTTTACTATACTACTAGTCATTTGTTTATATGTATCTATAGCAACACCAACAACAATTAGTAATCCAGTCCCTCCTATTGAAATTGATTTAGGTAAACCTGATAGTTTAGAAATTATTATTGGTAATCCTGATATTATTACAAGGAATAAACCTCCTGAAGTAGTTAATCTTAATAATATTTTACTAATATAGTCTGTGGTATCGCTTCCTGGTCTTATTCCTGGAATATATCCACCGTTTTTATTAAGATTCTTACTCATATCTTCTGGATTCATTTCCATAAATGTATAGAAGTATCCAAAGAAGAAAATTAGTAATGCATATAATATAAATCCAGTTAATGTCGTATATACAATATAATTATTAATAAAATTAGTAAACGCTTCTTTTTTTAGAAATTCTGCTATAAATGTAGGTATTCCTAATAAAGTGGAAGCAAATATTACTGGAATTACCCCACCAGAATTTACTTTTAAAGGTAAAAATGTCTGTTGAGCACCATATGCAGAATTAGTCCTATTGGAATATTGTATTGGTATTCTTCTTTCAGCCTCCTGAACAAATATAACTCCTGCTATAACTACTAGATAAGTTATTATAAATAGAATGAATAACATAATACCTATAATCGTAATGGAAGCATTTCCAATAAGAGTATTATATGCTGTTATAAATGTGTTTGGCATTGATTGAATAATTCCAGCCATTATTAGTAGAGAAACTCCATTACCTATACCTTTATTTGTTATCTGATCTCCTAACCATAATAATAAAGCGGTTCCAGCTGTTAGTATTATAGTAGTTTTTAATATTACTAAAGATGATGAATTCCCTAAAAATGCTACACTAAATGCATAACCTTGAATTAATGCAAATAGAATACCAAAATATCTATTTATAGAATTAATTTTTCTTCTTCCAGTATATCCTTCTTCTTTTAATTCACTAAAGTATGGAATTATATCCATCTGTAGAAATTGAGTTAAGATAGATGCTGTAATATATGGAGTAACACCTAAAGCAAATATAGAAAAGTTCTTTAAGGCTCCTCCAGCCATTAGATTTAATAATTCTAAAAATCCTAATTCTCTAGTAATAACTTTTGCTCCTGGAACACTTATATTAGTTCCAATAGAGAATATCGCTAGACATACTAATGTAAACAAAATTCTTTTTCTTAAATCTTTATTAGAACTAGAAAATAATTGTTTAACGGAAGAGAACATTTTAAATCACCTCGGTTTTTCCGCCTGATTCCTCTATTTTAGAAACGGCTTTAGTAGAGAAACGATTTGCTTTTATAGTAATTTTCTTTTCTAAAGTACCATTTCCTAATACTTTAACCCCATTTAATTCTTTTTTAATAATACCTTTTTCTTTTAATAATTCTGGAGTTATTACATCTCCATCATTAAATTTATTTAAATCAGATAAATTAACTACTGCATATCTAGTTGTAAATCTAGCGTTATTAAATCCTCTTTTAGGTAATCTTCTATATAATGGAGATTGTCCTCCTTCAAACCAAGGAGCTACTTTTCCGCCACTTCTAGCTAACTGTCCTTTTTCTCCTCTTGTTGAAGTTTTACCCATTCCACTTCCTGGACCTCTTCCAACTCTTTTAGTTGATTTATGTTCAGGTAGTGCTTTTAAATTATTTAACTTCATATTATAACTCCTCTACTTTCTTACCACGTAATTGAGCTATTTTTTCTGGAGTTCTTTGCATTTTTAAAGCTTCCAATGTAGCTTTAGCCATATTAACTTTTGTATTAGTTCCTAAAGATTTAGAAACTATATCTTTAACACCAGCAAGTTCTACAACTGCTCTTACAGCACCTCCTGCAATTACTCCAGTTCCTTCTTTTGATGGCTTTAATAATACTTTTGCTCTACTGCAAGTTCCTATAGCTTCATAAGGAATAGTTCTATTGTCTATTAAAGCTATTTTAATAACATTTTTATTAGCAGATTGTATGGCTTTATTAATAGCTACTTGAACTTCATTAGCTTTTCCATTACCAATTCCTACTAAACCTTTACGATTTCCTACTGCTACAGTTGCAGAGAAACGGAAATGACGGCCACCTTTTGTAACTTTAGTTACACGATCAATAGAAATAATAGCTTCATCCAATAATTTTTTCTTATCTTCTTTAATGAATTTTCTATCTCTATTATCTCTTTTGAAGTCTTTTTTTACTTCTTTAGTTTCAGTAACTTTTTCAACTTTTTCTTCCATCATTATCCTCCTTAAAACTCTAATCCATTTTCACGAGCAGTATCAGCTAACGCTTTTACTCTTCCGTGAAATAAGAATCCACCACGATCAAATGCAACAGTTTTAATCTTAGCAGTTTTAGCTTTTTTAGCAATATCAGCACCAACTAATTTAGCACCTTCAATATTACCGCCAGTTTTAATTTTTAAAGCAACTGATGATGAACTTACCAAAGTTTTTCCGGTGGTATCATCGATTATTTGAGCAAAGATCTGACTATTTGAACGATATACATTTAATCTAGGCATTTCTTTAGTTCCAGAAATTTTCTCACGAATTCTTGTATGTCTTCTTAGTCTTGCAATATTATTTGATTCTTTTTTTATCATAATTATCACCCATTAAGCCGCTTTCTTACCTTCTTTACGACGAACATGTTCATCTTTATAACGAATTCCTTTACCTTTATAAGGTTCTGGTTCTCTTATCTTTCTCACATTCGCAGCAAATTCAGTTACTTCTTTTTTATCTATTCCACTAATAGTTATTTCTGTAGCAGAATCTTGAGATACTGCTAATCCATGTGGAACTTTTATATCTACTGGATTACTATATCCAGCTGATACACCAATTACATTTCCTTTTACATTAAACTTATAACCTACTCCTACTGCTTCCAAACTTTTTTTGTAGCCTTCGGTTACACCAATTATCATATTATTAATAAGAGAATTATAAGTTCCATGTAATTGTTTAACATGTTTAATTTCAGAAGTTCTTTCAGTAATTATCTTACCTTCTACTTCTTTAACAATTATACTATTGTCATAATTTAGTTTTAATTCACCTTTAGGTCCCTTTACAGTTACTAGATTATTCTCTATTGTAATTGTAACACCTGCAGGTATAACTAACTCTCTTTTTCCTATTCTACTCATAATTATTTTTCCTTACCAAATATAGGCAAGTACTTCTCCTCCCAGATTTTTACTTCTAGCTTCTTTATCTGTCATTAATCCTTCTGAAGTAGATATGATAGCAATTCCTAATCCATTTAGAACACGAGGAATTTCATCATTTTTGGCATATACTCGTAATCCTGGTTTACTAATTCTTTTTAGTCCAGTTATTACTCTTTCTTTTTTCTCAGCATATTTAAGAGTTATAGTTAATTTATCACCCTTATTACCTTTTTCATAATTAAAATCTACAATATATCCTTCCCTTTTTAAGATTTCAGCTATACCTAAAGTCATTTTAGATCCTAAAACCTCAACAGTAGAATATTTCATTTGATTTGCATTACGAATTCTTGTTAGCATATCTGCTATTCTATCATTTACCATTAATTATTCCTCCTTACCAACTAGATTTCTTAACACCAGGTATTTGACCTTTACTTGCTAATTCTCTAAAACAAATACGACATAATTTAAATTTACGAAGTACTCCATGAGGTCTTCCGCATCTTTCACAACGTGTATATTCACGAGTAGAAAATTTTGGTTTTCTTTTTGATTTAATAATCAAACTTTTCTTTGCCATTATTATGTCCCTCCATTACTTTCTAAACGGCATTCCGAACCCACTTAGTAGTTCGAAAGCTTCTTCATTTGTTTTAGCAGTAGTAACAAATACAATATCCATACCTGCTATTTTTAATATTGTGTCATAATCTATTTCTGGAAATATTATCTGTTCTTTAATTCCTAAAGTATAATTTCCAAAGCCATCAAATGAACCTTTAGAAATTCCTCTAAAATCTCTTACACGAGGTAAAGAGATTTTAATAAGTTTTTCCATAAAGTTATACATATTATCTCCACGTAAAGTGACTTTTGCACCAATACTTTGACCTTCTCTAACTTTAAATCCTGCTATAGATTTACGAGCTTTAGTAATTACTGGCTTTTGTCCGGCAATTTTTTCTAAATCTTTAATTGCAGCATCTATAAATTTAGAATCCTGAGCAGCTTCTCCAACACCCATATTTATAACAATTTTTTCTAATCTTGGAACTTCCATGATTGAACCATATTTAAATTTGGTCATTAAAGCCTTTTTAATTTCTTTATTATATAATTCTTTAAAAGTTGTCAAATCCACTCACCTAACTTTCCTTTACTTTTTTAGTTGCAGTTTTCTTTTTTGCAGCTGGTTTCTTTTCAGTTTTAGTCTCTTCTTTTTTAACAGGTTTAACTGTCTTTTCATTTTTTGAAGAAGAAATTACTTTAACATTAGAAACATGTATAGGGTTTTCTTTTTCAATGATTCCACCTTTGTTGTCAGATCCATTAGGTTTCATATGTTTTTTAACTATATTTAAACCTTCAACTACAACACGGTTTTCTTTTTTAAAAGTTTTTATTATTTTTCCTTCTTTGCCTTTTTCTTTACCACAAAGAATTTTTACTAAGTCTCCTACTTTTACTTTCATAAAGAACCTCCTATAACACTTCAGTAGCTAACGATATAATCTTCATAAAATCTTTTTCACGAAGTTCACGTGCTACTGGTCCTAATACACGAGTTCCTATAGGAGTTTTATCATCCTTAATTAGTACACATGCATTATCATCAAATTTTATATAAGAGCCATCATTACGTCTTACACCATGAACAGTTCTAACGATAACAGCTTTTACTACTTTTCCTTTTTTAACATTACTATTTGGAATTGCTTTTTTTACAGTTCCTACAACAACATCACCGATATTACCAAATTTTACTCTACTTCCTCCAGTAACTTGAATTACTAAAAGTTCACGAGCTCCTGAGTTATCAGCAACTTTTAATCTTGTTTCTTGTTCAACCATTTTAAAGCCTCCTTATAGAATTACAGCTTTAGAAACTATTTCTACAAGTTCATATCTCTTAGTTTTAGATAAAGGTCTTGTACTAACAATTCTAACTGTATCTCCAATTTTCGCTTCATTCTTTTCATCATGAGCATAATATTTTTTAGAACTTTTTGTTCTTTTCTTATATAGAGGATGGTTACGATAAGTTTCAACTAGAACAACTATGGTCTTTTCATTTTTATCACTTACTACTTTTCCTACTAATTCTTGTTTCTTATTCATTAGATCCACCTCTAATCTCTCTTTCTTTCTTTATAGTTAATAACTTAGCTATTGTTTTTCTTAAATCATGAATCCTGTAAGGTTTATCTAAAGATCCAGTTGCTTGTCTTAACCTTAATTCAAATAATTCTTTTTTTAATTCAACTACTTTTGTATTAATTTCTGAATCACTTAATTTTCTTATATCATTAACCTTCATTAGATTCACCACCTATATCATCTTTTTTTACGAATTTGCATCTAACAGGTAATTTATGAGAAGCAAGTCTTAATGCTTCTCTTGCTGTTGCTTCATCTACTCCAGCAATTTCAAACATTATTTTTCCTTCTTTTACTACTGCTACCCAGTCTTCAACATTTCCTTTTCCTTTACCTTGTCTTGTTTCTAAAGGTTTTTTAGTTATTGCTAAATGAGGAAATATATTAATCCATACTTTTCCTCCACGTTTCATAAAACGTGTCATAGCTATACGAGCAGCTTCTATTTGACGAGCACTTATCCAAGACCCATCTTTACTCATTAATCCATAATCACCAAAATGTAATTCAGTATTACCTCTGGCATGTCCTTCATATGATATACGATGAGGTTTACGATATTTAGTTCTCTTTGGAATTAACATCTTTAGTCACTCCCCTATCATTTTTTTTCTTAGGAAGAATTTCACCTTTATAAATCCATACTTTTACACCAATAATTCCATATGTTGTTGAAGCTTCACTAGTAGCATAATCTATATCTGCTCTTAAAGTATGTAGAGGAACTGTTCCTTCAGTATAACCTTCAGTACGAGCCATTTCAACTCCACCTAAACGTCCAGATACTGATGTTTTAATTCCTTTAGCTCCAGCTTTCATAGCATTTCTTATTGCTCTTCTTTGAGCACTTTTATAAGGTGCTCTATTCTGTATTTGATTAGCAATAGAATCTGCTACTAATTGTGCATTTAAATCAGGATTTTTAACTTCAATAATTGAAATGTAAACTTCTTCATTAACTAATTTTTTAATTGCTTTTCTTAATTTATCAATATCTTCTCCACCACGTCCAATTACTACACCTGGTTTTGCAGTATTAATTTTAATTTCAGTTCTTTTATTATTTCTTTCAATAATAACTGAGGCTACTCCTGCATCTTTTAATTTCTTAGCTAAAAATTCACGAATTTTAATATCTTTATTTAATAAAGTACCAAAATCTTTGTTTTTAGCAATCCATTTAGAATCCCAATCTTTATTTATTCCAATTCTATATCCAATTGGATTAACTTTCTGACCCATTAGTTTGCCTCCTTAACTCCGTCACTAACTTTAATAGTTATATGACTTGTTCTATGATCATGACGATTAACGTGTGATCTAGATCCCATTTTTACTCTTTTAATTATAGATCCTGGATTAATAAAGCATTCAGATATAAATAAATTTTCTTCTTTTGCTCCATTATTGTTAACAGCATTAGCAATAGCAGATTTTAATACTTTACTAATTAAACGACTTGCTTTTGTATTTGTATTATCTAAAATACCTTCTGCAGCTAAAACTTTTTTACCTCTTACTAAATCAAGAGTCATTCTTGCTTTACGAGGAGCAATTCTTGCAGATTTATGTATTGCATAAGTTTCCATTTATTTATCCTCCTACTTTTTACCAGCATGGCCGCTGAATTTACGAGTTAATGCAAATTCACCTAATTTATGACCAACCATATCTTCAGTAATATATACTGGTATAAATTCTTTACCATTGTGAACAGCAATTGTATGTCCAACAAAATCTGGGAAAATAGTTGAACCACGAGACCATGTTTTAATAACTTCTTTTTTATTATTTTTATTTAATTCTTGAACCCTTTTTAGTAATCTATCAAATACATAAGGTCCTTTTTTTAAACTTCTAGACATTTCTAATTCCTCCTATTTCCTTTTGCTTTTGCGGCTTACAATAAGCTTTTCAGATGCTTTCTTTTTGTTACGAGTTTTATAACCTAACGCAGGTTTACCCCAAGGAGTGACTGGCCCTTTTCTTCCGATAGGAGCACGTCCTTCTCCACCACCATGTGGATGGTCATTAGGGTTCATAACACTACCACGGTTTGTTGGTCTTATTCCCATATGTCTTTTACGTCCTGCTTTTCCTAAACTAACAAGTTCATAGTCTTCATTACCAACTACACCGATTGTAGCAAAACATGTACCTAATATTTTTCTTGTTTCACCACTTTGTAATCTTAACATTACATATTTTCCTTCACGGCCAAGGATTTGAGCACTTGCTCCAGCACTACGTGCTAGTGCTCCACCTTTACCTGGTTTCATTTCTATATTGTGAACTGTTGTTCCTACTGGAATATTTTGAAGAGGTAAAGAATTACCAACTTTAATATCAACGTTTTGTCCACTTACTACTATTGCTCCAGTTTCTAAGCCCTTAGGAGCTAAAATATATCTTTTTTCTCCATCTTTATAAACTAATAGAGCGATATTTGCACTTCTGTTTGGATCATATTCTATAGTAGCTACTCTAGCAGTAATATCAAATTTATTTCTTTTGAAATCAATAATACGATATTTTCTTTTAGCACCTCCACCAATATGTCTAACAGTCATACGACCTTGATTATTACGTCCACCTGTTTTACTTTTAGAAACTAACAATGATTTTTGAGGAGTATTAGTAGTAATTTCAGCATTACTTAAAGTAGTCATTCCTCTACGACCATTAGTCACAGGTTCATATTTTTTAATTGCCATACTAAATTTCCTCCTTAAACTTCAATTGAATCGCCATCTTTTAAAGTAATAATGGCTTTCTTGTAAGTTTTAGTCTTTCCAGTATACTTACCAACTCTTTTATCTTTAGGTTTAGTAATTAATGTATTTACTGAAACAACTTTAACACCAAAAATTTTTTCAACAGCATCTTTTATTTCATATTTATTAGCTTTTTTATTTACTTTAAATACATAAGTTTTTCCGTTAGCTGCTAAAGCAGATACTTTTTCAGTTACAACGGGTTCTAAAATAACATCTTTCATTATTTAAGTACCTCCTCTATAGTATTTATTGTTTCTTCATCACACACTATAACATCAGCGTTAACTATATCAAATACATTAATCTCATTAGATAGAATAACAGTAATATTTGATAAATTACGAGTAGCTAAATATAATTTTTCAGCATCTGTACTAGTTACAAAAAGTATTTTACCTTCTAATTTTAATTCTGATATTAAAATCTTAACCTCTTTTGTCTTAACACTATTAATTGTTATATCATCAATTACAACTAATTTCTTTTCTTTATATTTATATGTTAATGCACTCTTTAACGCTAAAACTCTTTCCTTTTTATTCATTTTAAAAGTATAACTTCTTGGAGTTACTCCAAAAACTACACCTCCGCCAACCCAGATTGGTGATCTTCTAGATCCGTGACGTGCACGTCCAGTACCTTTTTGTCTCCAAGGTTTTGCCCCTCCACCACGAACTTCTGAACGATCTTTTGTTTTATGAGTACCTTGTCTTAATGAAGCCAATTGTAAATCTATAGCCTTTTTCAAAACTATATCATTAACTTCAATATTCCAAACAGTATCTTTCAGGTTTAAATCTTTTACTTTTTCACCTTTAATATTAATTAAGTTTACTTTCGTCATATTACTCAGCTCCTACCTCTGTTGAAGTCTCAACATTTTCAGTTTCTTCTGATGCATCAGCATCATTTTCAACAGTTTCGTTAGTTTCTTCAGTTTCTGCTACTTCATCAGTTGTTTCAACCATTTCATCAGCAACTTCTTCTGTTGTTTCTGTGCTTTCATTAACCGTTTCTTCTTCAACAACTTCATTAACTTCTTCTTCGTATGTTACTAATTCTGGTATTTCTACTTTTCTAGAATTCTTAACAGCAGATTTAATTAAAACTAAAGATTTTTTTGGTCCAGGTACATTTCCACTTACTAATATATAATTTTCATTAACATTAACATCTACTATCATTAAATTTTGAATAGTGATTGTTTCTGAACCCATATGTCCTGGTAAATTTTTACCCTTTAATACTCTTTTTGGTAACATAGTACCTAGAGATCCTGGACCTCTATGATATCTTGAACCATGTGTCATTGGCCCACGAGATTGATTATGTCTCTTTATTGTTCCTTGAAATCCTTTACCTTTACTTGTTCCAGTAACATCTACTATTTCACCTACTGTAAATAAAGAAGCATCAATAGCATCTCCTAAATTGTAATTTCCTTCGACATCTCTTATTTCTTTTAAGAAGCGCTTAGGAGTTGTGTTTGCTTTAGCCACATGACCTTTTGCAGCCTTAGTAGCGTTTTTGTCCTTCTTGTCAACTGCTGCTAATTGTATAGCATTATATCCATCATTCTCTTCTGTTTTGATTTGAGTTACGATATTTGGTAATACTTCAATAACAGTGACAGGAATAACTTTTCCATTTTTCGTAAATACTTCGGTCATCCCGATTTTACGACCTAAGATTCCTTTCATTT
>CAYTXQ010000019.1:0-13858 GCA_964441535.1 uncultured Muribaculaceae bacterium | reverse complement strand
TACTAATGATATTAATATAAGGATTATTATTAGTAATATTGCAATTAAAAGTCCAGTTCCTTTTCTTTCTTTTTGCATAATTCACCTCCTTACTCTTATCTTGTATTTAGTTTATACTATTACTTCTTATTTTTCAAGCATTTTAAAATAACATTTACATTATGTCATTTTTTATATTTATATAATTTATCTATTTCTTCTCTAGTTAGATTTCTATATTCTCCTGATTTTAAATTTCCTAAATATAGAAATCCATAAGATTCTCTTTTTAATTTTATTACTTCATATCCAACAGATTTAAATATATTTTTAACTATGTGATTTAATCCTTCTACTATAGATATTTCTATAATAGAAGTATTTTTTACTTCATCTTTTAATTTAATTTTTAATCTCTTAGGAATTATTTTAGTGCCTTCTATTAATATGCCTTTTTTTATTTTAAAATAAGAAGACATATCAAGTATACCTTCAAGTTTTACTACATAAGTTTTTATTACTTCATTTGAAGGATGCATTAATATGTTAGCAAGTTCTCCATCATTAGTTAATAAAAGTAATCCAGTTGTATCATAATCTAATCTTCCTACTGGATAAATTCTAGATCTAGTATTGACTAAATCTACAACACATTCTCTATTTTTATCATCACTAACAGAACTAACTACATTTCTAGGCTTATTTAGTAAATAATATTCTTTTCTTTCAACATTTAATTTCTTTCCTTCTACTATAATAATATCTCTATTATCTACTTTAGTTCCTAATTCTTTTACTGTTTCTCCATTTACCATAACACTACCTGAAATAATTAATTCTTCTGCTTTTCTTCTAGAACAGTAACCACTATTAGCTATAAATTTTTGTAATCTTTCCATATAATTCACCAAAGAAATTATAACATAAAACTATATACTTTATTTAAAATATTAAATTAACTATTAAAATACTTACTATTATTCCAACTAAATCTGCAAATAATCCTACTTTTAGAGAATATCTTATTTTGCTTATTTTTACACTTCCAAAATATAAAGTTAAAACATATAAAGTAGTATCAGTACATCCCTGTATTGTTGAACCTAACCTACCTATATAAGAATCAGGCCCATAGTTAGTAAAAAGATCATTTAAAAATACTAAAGAAGCAGAACCTGAAATAGGTCTTATTAAAGCCATAGGGAGTACTTCAAAAGGCATTCTTAGTAGGAGAAAAAAGTCTTTTAATCCAGATAAGGCAAATATTATAAAATTACTTTTTAAAAGTATACTTATAGAGAAAGTCATTGCTAATAAGAAGGGAAATATATTTATAGACATTGATAACCCTTCCTTTGCACCAACAATAAAACTATCATATAAATTTACTTTTTTAGTAAATCCATATATTATAATAATTAAAACTAATAAAGGAAGAATAATTTCTGAATAACTACTCATGATTTTTTCTCCTTATAAAATAATCCAATATTAAACCTGATGAACAAGAGCACAAAGTAGCTATAATAGAAGTTATAATTATTTCAGTTGGATTATTACTACCATGTAACATTCTAAGAGCAATTACAGTTGTAGGAATTAGAGTTACTCCTCCTGTATTTAAAACTAAAAAAGTAATCATGGCTTCACTAGCAGTATCTTTTTTAGGATTTATTTTTTGTAATTCATCCATTGCTTTTAATCCAAAAGGAGTTGCAGCATTACCTAAACCCATCATATTTACTGCTACATTTGATGCTATAAGACCTAGAGCTTTATTACCTACAGGAATACTAGGAAATAAAAATTTTAATGGTTTTGATAAGACTAATGATATTTTATTTAATAATCCACTATCTTCTGCTATTTTCATAAGACCCATCCATACTACTAATACTGGTAAAATTTCAAATATCATTTTTAATGCTGTTTTAGCACTTCCCAAAATTTCACTATTTACTGATTCTATATTTCCGCTTATTAAGCCATAAGTTATTCCTATTATTAGAAATATACCCCATATTATATTTACCATAATATATCCTTAATTTTTTTACTTAAACTCTTTCATAATCTTTTTTATCTTTAATATAAACTTCCAGTTTTGTGATAAATTTATCATTTAAATATATTTCCAAATACCCTATCTTCTCTGTATCATAAAAGCTGTCTTTTTTTTCTATTTTTAACTTTTTATATAAACCATCTACCTCATTATCTTTTAATAACATATTAAAATCTTTTTTAATATAGATTACTTTGTCCTTATAATAATCATCTGTATATATTTCATCTTTATCCACTATTTTATACTTATCATAAACATTAAAATAACTAGTATATAAATCTTTATGATCTTTAAAATCATTACCGTCATTTAATGTTACTATAATTAAACTCTTACCATCTTTAGTAGCAGTTGTTACTAAAGTTCTATTAGCTTTTTTTGTATAACCTGTTTTACCTCCTGTTGTATATTTATATTGAAATAATAACTTATTCTTATTCTTCCAGGTATAAGATTTAATGTCTGATTTTACAGTAATATTTTTAGTTTTAACTATTTTTCTATATTCTTTATGTTTCATAGCTTCACTTGTAAGTAATGCCATATCATATGCAGTAGATAAATTTGCTTTACTGGAATTTTCTTCTAAACCGGAAGAATTAACAAACACTGTGTTTTTCATACCAATCTCTAATGCTTTTTCATTCATTAATTTAGTAAAGCCTTCCATAGAACCCCCTATATAAGAAGCTATTGCTGTTGCAGCATCATTACCACTTCTTAACATTAATCCATATAATAAATTTTTTAAACTGATTTTTTCTCCAACAGAAAGATACACGCTAGAGCCATAACTTCTTAGAATAGATTCATCTATTTTAACAATGTCATTTAAATTACCATTTTCTATTGTTATTAAAGCGGTCATTATTTTAGTTATACTAGCAATATATTTTTGTTTATCCATATTTTTATTTAGTAATACTCTATTACATGAAGGATCCATTACTACTATAGTTTCTGCGCTTAAAGCATATACTTTTATAGGAAATAGTAAAAGAACTATTAGAATAATTTTTTTCATACATCCACCTATAAAAATATATTGAATAAAAAAGAAATAATTACTTATTTATTTATTTCTTAATTTTTTATAATATACCGTTTCCTTTCACGATTAAATTATATTACAGTTAATCGTATTTAAAAATTTTTTAATTTATAACTTCCTTACATTTTCTTATATATTGAAAATAATAAAAAAAGGACTTTTTAGTCCTTAATCATTATCATAATTGTAAATACCATGTATCTTTTCTAAAGTATCATTATCAAGTTGATCTACTTCCCAAGTACCATCAACTTTATTAAGTTGAAAAATCACAGTATAATCAACAGTATCTGTAGCAGATTTCATTTTATCCAATTTATAATCAATAAATAATGTCTTATCATATGTATCTGTTTCATCATAAAATTCTGATTTATGATCCGTAAGATATTCTTCTGCATCTTTTTGAACTTTATATAAATCATATACTGTTATTTTAGCTGTTACAGTAGCTTCTTCTCCATCTATAGTTTCTTCTGTAACTTCATATTTCATATCTGTATATTGTTTTGATATAATTTCTTTATATTTATCCTTCTGATCATCTGTTAAATCCTGAATAGCTATATATTCATCTAACTCCTCCATAACATCTTTATCTTTCATTTTGTACATATTTAATAATTCTTCTACTTTTTTAGTAGGAGTTTTTAAAAGAGTACATCCACAACCAACTAACATTAATAAAGAAATACATATTATAAATACTTTCTTCATATTTTTCATATATTATCCAATTCTCCTTTTATTATTAATATGTATAGTTTTTATACATTTATACATTTACTTTAATAGACTTTTTCATATAATTATTATATAATTTTTTAAAGGAAGTGTTTTTATGAAAAGACTTATTTCAGGTATTAAACCATCAGGAGAACCTACATTAGGAAATTATATAGGTGCTATAAGACAGTTTATTGAAATGCAAAAAGAATATGAATCTATTATATTTATAGCAGATTTACATTCTATTACTGTTCCTATAGAAAAAGATGAACTAAAGAAAAATATTAAAGAATTAATAACTATTTATTTGGCTTGTGGACTTGATCCCGAATATACCACTATATTTCTACAGTCAGAAAACTTATATCATGCAAATCTAAGTTGGATTTTAGAATGTAATAGTTATATGGGTGAACTTAGCAGAATGACTCAGTTTAAAGAAAAAAGTCAGAATAAAAAAGATAATTCTATAGGATGTGGATTATTTACATATCCAGTACTAATGGCTAGTGATATTTTATTATATAATGCTGATATAGTTCCTGTAGGAATAGATCAGAAACAGCATGTAGAATTAACTAGAGATATTGGTATGAGATTTAATAATAAATATGGAGAGACTTTTAAAATACCAGAGCCTATAATTCCTAAAGAAGGAGAAAAAATTAAAGACTTAATAGATCCTGCTAAAAAAATGAGTAAATCTGATGATAATGATAAAGGATGTATATTATTATTAGAGAATTTAGAAGTTGCAAGAAAAAAGATTATGAGTGCTACTACTGATTCAGAAATGATAATTAAATTTGATGAAGAAAATAAACCTGGTATATCTAATTTAATGACTATCTACAGTTCATTAACTAATAAAAGCATGAAAGAAATAGAAAGTGATTTTAAAAATTGTAATTATGGCACTTTTAAAACTAAAGTTGCTGATGAAGTTGTTAAACTACTAAGTAATATTCAAGAGAAATATAAAGAATATTATGATTCAGACTATGTTGAAAAAGTATTGAATGACGGTTTAGAAAAAACTAATAAAATGGCAAAAGAAACTTATGAAAAAGTAATTGAAAAAGTTGGATTAATTAGATAATCCAACTCTTTTTAAAATATTGTTCCATTCTATAGAAATAATAATAAGTAATATTCCAGATATAAGAAAATATAATTCTGAATGATTAGTTATGTATTTTAAATAATAAAGAAAACTGTAACCATTCGTTAATAAATTCAAATATAAAGCTAAAAAAGATAAACTATATGAAGTAATAAAAAAACATATTATAAACATTGTTATTCTAAACATAAACATCCCCCATAATATTTTACTTATTTATTTTATATTTTAGTACGGGTCCTATGACTTTTATTAAATCTTCTTTTTAATATATATCCTCTCCTGTTAATAACATCAAAAACTTAATTTTCTTTTTGATTATTTTTCTCTTCAACTTTATTTTTAATTGCTGTATCTTGATCAGATGTTTTTTGAACAGTTTGAACTTGATTTTGAATTTTTCTTTCTTTCTTTTTTTTAAGTAATTTAATTGTTACTAATGAAGCTAAAGCCAAAATAAATGCTCCTCCAACACATATGCTTATTGTTTGAATTGGAGTTAGTTTTGAATTTTTTACAACGTCTTCTTCATCATTTTTTTTATCATCATCTTCAATTATAGAAATATTACTCAAACGATTTAATAAATCTACTTTTGCTTGTGATTCATCTAAAGCGTTAACAATCGCGTAAGCTTCATACACATCATTTTTACTTTTTGATTTTTCTGCTTTTTCTACCATAGATAAAGCATTAGTATATTCTTCTGTTAATTCTGTAGTGGAATCATCACCAAGAAAATGAATCCATCCACTTATTCCCTCATAAGTTATATATAACCATTCTTCTTGTGTGGAATCAGTATATATATAAATATTATAAGTATATTCTAAAATTGTGCCAGATGGGATAGCGCTTTTCATCAACATAGTTGAACTAGTATCAGGTCCACTATAAATATAGATGTTTTGATCATTACCAATCGTAACTTTAGCATCCGTATCACTATTAGCAAAAGCAATTTTTTGGTTAGAATTTACCCAATAATTTTTATTTTTATAACTAACATAATACCAAGTTGTACCAGTATCATTTTCATAAATATAATAAGTATAACTAACTGCTAACTCAGTATAACTCGTTACTTCTTGAGATGATTTTGTCCCTCCATTTAAAGGAGAAGAATATAATGTGATATTACCATAAGTTAAAAGAATTGTTTTATACGCATCAGCATATTTAGTAGAAGAATTATTAATCCATCCTTCTACTCCTGAGTCAGTGCTTACATAAACCCAACTACCAACTCTAATATCATTATAACTATAAGTATAGATTTTTTTTGTCATACTAGAAATTTTAGTTTCCAAAATGTTCCCTTTTGTTAATGAAGGAAAATCATATAAAATAGCATCACTTAGAATTAAAATATCATGATTATAATCTTCATCATCTTCCCAATATGAGTATGAGAGTCCAACTTCATTTGTAACAATTTCAATCCAACCATATATACCATTATAATTAGTATATGCCCAACCACCTTCTAAGTCTGTATAATTATAAGTTAAGACACTTTTAGATGGTAAACTCTTAGCTACTTTAGCATAAGAGAAAGATGGTCCAGAATATAAATCTATATCATCTCCTACCACATACAGGTATCTAGTTTCTTTAAAGTAGTTCTTAGAACTTGGTTTACTTGAATCTTTGCTATTAGTAATATCTTTTAAAAAGATATATCCATCGATTTTATTATAATTTATATAAGTAACATAATTCCCATTAGAAAGTTCATACTCATACTCCACAGTTATTTTTGTTCCAAAAGGAATGGTAGTTAATACCTTATTAGTAGACGAATCATATAAACTTGCACCTGATGCATTACTTATGGTCGCATCATAAGGTTCTATCATTGGTGGCCCCATATCAGCTTTTACTATTTTAGGAAAAATTAAGCTGATTATTATTACGAGAACAATTAATATTTTTTTCATTTCATTTACCTCTTTTCTATAATATATAATTTAAAATTAGCCCCCCGAAAAAAGAACAAAGATTTAAAATTAAAGATAATAAGAAAAAATTAATTTTTTTAAAATCTAAAACTTTTTTATAAATGCTTGCTTCAACTATAAAAGCTAATAATTCTAAAAAGAATACTGCAATATGGCGGACTTGCAAGCCATAATTAATATTTATCCATAAAGAAAGTGAAACCAACAAAGGATTAGTTAAAATATTTACTAATGTAATATTTAAAAAATCACTTTTGCTTCTTATCCCTAAGATAAATGCTCCTACACTTTCTAAGATAATTGTACCTGTTAAACAGTCTAACATAATTAGAGGAATATTAGTTAACATTTATTTGTGCTTTTTGAAAGCTTTTCCAACTCCTTTCTTACTAAAAATATTGTAATTATTATTACACTTATAATAAATATTCCTAAAAAAATTAAGGATATTTTTCCCAAATACCAGAACTGAAGTTTAAAAATTATTTTAATATTATTCATTTATTATTTCATCCTTTCCGATAATAAAGCTAAGTGCTATTAAACAAAAAATAGATAATATAATAATTATTAAACTATTAGAAAATAAAGTTGTAAATCTTACAAAGAAAATTGGAACTGTCCCTAAAAATAAGCCAATAGTTGTTAAGCCAAAAGCCAATCCCGGAGTATTTTTTAAA
Source organism: uncultured Muribaculaceae bacterium (assembly GCA_964441535.1). Taxonomy (GTDB): domain Bacteria; phylum Bacillota_I; class Bacilli_A; order RF39; family UBA660; genus CAYNLX01. Next base: position 6,267 of record CAYTXQ010000019.1, on the reverse strand, counting down.
ACTGAAACTAATAAAGCTAAAGTTATAGCCATTGTCATACTAAAAAACATTACTCCTACTAAAGACACTAACATAATTTTATTTCCAAATAATAAAAATGGCAGAGCAAATGTAGTGCTTATAATAGCTGTCTTTCTTATTCCTATAGTATCTGAAATTATTCCTCCTAAAGCTTTACCTATGCCCATAGAAAAATAAAGTATGATAGTTTGAGCAATAGTTTTATTCCACGAAGTTGGAATACCATAGCCCATGTATCCTCTAACAATTACTATTAAGACCGCTAACAAAATAATTGTTCCTCCTGGTAATTTTGTTGATGAATAATTAAATTTTTGACAAGAATTTTCACCACTATCTTCACGATAATACTCAGCTAATAAAATAAAAGGTACCATTGTACATAGTAATAAAATTATTACCCAATAAGGACAAAATGTCTTACCTAATAACCTTCCAAAAATTACCCCAAAAGATCCTCCGGAAACAAAAATTGCACTGTGAGACAATTTACCTTTAGAACACCTCAAAGTAACTTCCGCTCCATTAATATGTAATAATGCATTACCAAAACACAAGAAAATTAAACTAATATAATTTGTCGAAAATAAATTGAACCAAAAAGCAAAAATTGATAAAGTCATTAAAACAAAACCAATTAATCCCATTTTCACTTTAGGATATTTATCACTTAAATAGCCAAAAATTGATTGAGGAACAAAGGCCAAGGCATCATACATTAAAGGAAATATCCAAAGATATACACTATCTCCTATTTGTTTAGCTAAAATATAAAAACAAGCTAATTCCACGACAAGATGAATATAAAAATAAAGATACCCAACTACAATATTTTCAGCAGATAAAGTATTTTTTAATTTTATCATTCAATCACCTTTATTCTAATAAAATTATATAATATTAAATTATATAAATCAATCAAAAATATATGAAAAAGTAATTGAAAAAGTTGGATTAATTAGATAATCCAACTCTTTTTAAAATATTGTTCCATTCTATAGAAATAATAATAAGTAATATTCCAGATATAAGAAAATATAATTCTGAATGATTAGTTATGTATTTTAAATAATAAAGAAAATTATAACCATTTGTTAATAAATTCAAATATAAAGCTAAAAAAGATAAACTGTATGAAGTAATAAAAAAACCTATTATAAACATTGTTATTCTAAACATAAACATCCCTCATAATATTTTACTTATTTATTTTATATTTTAGTATATAATTAAGTATAAAAATATAATTAGGAGGTTTTTATGGAGATAATAAAATATATATTTCTAGGTATATTACATGGGATAACTGAACCAATACCAGTATCATCTAGCGGACACTTTAGATTATTCAGAGAATTATTTAATACAGATATATTTAATGATTTAAATTTTGAAATATTTGTTAATTTCGGATTTTTTCTTACAATATTATTCATATTTAGAAAAGATATAAAAAGATTAATAAAAAGTTTCTTTAATTATTTATTTAATAAAGATGAAAAAGAAAAGAAAATTAATTATAATAACTGGAAATACTGCTGGTATGTAATAATTGGTACTATACCTGAAATTATAATTGGACTCTTATTTAAAAACAAAATAGAAAATTTATCTATAAATACTAATCTTTTAGGACTGGCATTTTTGATTACTGCTCTATCTTTATTTGTAGTAAGAAATATCAAAGGAAGTAAAAATGATGATAATATTACTACCAAAGATGCTATCTTAATAGGGCTTATGCAGGCTTTGGCATTAATGCCTGGAATAAGTAGAATTGGCACTTCTTTAGTAGGATGTTTATTAAGAGATTTTAAAAGAGATACTGCTTTAAAATTTTCATTCATGTTATATTTTCCAATAAGCATAACAAAATTTATTTTAGGATTATTTAATATAATAAAAGATAACCAATTTAATAGTGTAATAATTCCTTATTCTATTGGTACTGTAGCTGCTATTATAACAACATATTTTGCAATTAAATGGTTATTCAGCATAGTTAAACAGGGCAAGTTAATGAAATTTGTTATGTACTGTCTATTCTTAGGATTATTTTCTATTATGGTATTATAAAAACAGGTTAAAATGTGTTATAATATTTATATAAGAAAAAGAGGTTAAGACATGGAAAAAGAATTAAATGGTGAATTAATTGATTATGAAAAAGTAGAAGAAACTAAAGATAGTTATACAAAACAGTTATATTGGAATATGGCTATTGGTTTAAATAAAGTGGATGGTCTTACTCCTTCCAAATATCTGCTAGAATTAGCTAATGAAAATATTAATGGGAAAATTAGCATTAATGAAACAGAAAATTTATTAAATAAATATTATGATAAGCAAAATATAAATAACAAAGAAATACTAGACGAAAAAGAATGTGATTTAGTATCGACTAGAATTGTAGAATTATTAAATGATAACAATTTTTCATTTAGACCCACTACATTAAAAGTAATTCATGAATATTTATTCAAAAATATTTTTGATTTTGCAGGTAAATATAGAACACATAATATTACAAAAGAAGAACCAATATTAAATAATGATACAGTTGTATATTCTTCTTATAACGAAATTGAAATAACTTTAGAATATGATTTTAAAAAAGAAATGGAATACGATTATTCTAAACTTTCTTTACAAGATCAAATAGAACATATTATTTCATTTACTTCAAGAATATGGCAGATACATGCGTTTGGTGAAGGAAATACTAGAACAGTTGCAGTAATGATAGAAAAGTATTTAAGAAGTATTGGATATAATGTAAATAATGAATTATTTAAAGAACATTCAGTCTATTTTAGAAATGCTTTAGTAAGAAGTAATTATTCAAACAGATCTAAAAATATTTATCCGACTAATGAATATTTACTTAATTTTTTTGAGAATCTACTTACTAATACAAATCACATATTAAATAATGAGGATTTAAGAGTTAAGGAATTATTTGAAGATGATAAAAGAGATTAAATTTAATCTCTTTTATCATCTATTAATTTTTCTTCTATTTCCACACTACTAATAGCATTAAATCTCTTAGTTATCTTATCTGTTGTAGTATGAATATCTTTAACATCTTTACTAACAGTATCTATACTTCTAGATAATTTATCCCATCTTTCTTTATAACGATCAAACTCATCACCTAATTTGTTTAATTCATCATGAATTACTTTAGCATATTTATCTCTTTCAAGATTTTTTAATATCATCTGTATAATGGTTAATGTACTCATTAATGTAGTTGGAGAAGTAATCCATACTTTCTTTCTATATGCCTCTTCTAATAAATCAGGATGATATGCATTTATTTCTGCAAAGATTGCTTCTGCTGGTAAAAACATAATTGCTTCATCAGTAGTTTCACCTTTTATTATATATTTACTATATATAGCATCTATATGTTTTCTAACGTCTGATTTAAATAACTTAGTAGCAGTTTCTCTTTCACTTTTTGGTGAAGTAGTATCTGTCATTCTCTGATAATTTTCTAAAGGAAACTTAGAATCTATACAGATAGTTCCTAAAGGAGATGGTGCATACAATATAGCATCTGCTATAAACCCATTACTTAATGTATGCTGCACATCATATATACCTTTATTCTTCTCTCCAAAGGTGCTTTTAAGTATGTAATTTAAATTTACTTCTCCATATATTCCCCTAGTCTTTTTATCTGTTAAAACACTCTGTAAAGATATAATATCACTAGATAATCCATCTATTTTCTTCTGAGCTTCATCTATTTTAGACAATCTTTCTAATACATTATTAAAAGTCTTATTAGTTTTTTCAAAATTAATATCCAATCTTTCATTTACTTTATCATTAATAAGTATAAGTCTATTTTCTATTTTAGTATTTAATTTTTCAAAATCTTCTCTTAAATCTTTAGAAAAATCTCCTTTAAAAGAACTTATCTCTTTTACAATGTCAGTCTCAAATCTTCCTAATCTTTCAGTCATATCATTATTACCGTTATTCTTTAATAAAATTATAAGTAATAAAATAACTAATAATATAAGTAAACCTAACATTATATACTCCACATTAATACCTCTAATCTAATTTCAATTTTTTATTAATTAGTAAACTTAGTACATAGGCTATAATACTAATAAGTATTACTTTAACTAATGCTTCTGGATGAATAAAACTTTCTAAAAGAGTAGTTCCTACATATCCCCAGAAGTATACTAAGAATACCTTCGATATAAGTATAACATAAAAAAACTTTTTGTATGAAATATTTGATAAAGAAGCAGCTATATTAACTAAAAATGCTGGAGTAAAAGGTATTGCTAAAAATAAAACTATATTTTGAAACTTGGCTTTTTCTACTATTCTAATTAATTTTCTTACTTTATTAGTATCTTTGGTTTTTTTAACAAACCAGTCCCTTAAATAATGTCTAAATAAGAAAAAAGATAAAGAACATCCTAAAATAGTAAATAACCAAGATATTAAAAATCCCCATAAACTACCAAAACTAATAAAATTTATAGTTATAAACACAGATAAGGGCAATACTGGTATTATAGATTCTACGCATATTAAAATACATCCCAGTAAGGGACCATAAATTCCCATATAATTTATCAGAGTCATAATTAATTCGTAAAGTCTATCAAAAAAAGGCATACTCTTAACACCACCTAGATATTATTAGTATACCTCATTTTTTAATTTTTTTACATTATTTTATAACTTGAGTGACATCATATCCATAAAATTCCAATATTCTAGTTGCTTTCTTACTTGTTATTCCTTTTTTGCAAACAATAAAATATTTTTTATTTTTATCTAAATATTCTGAATGATTATATAAAAGTTTTTCATAAGGAATATTTATTGCTTCTTTTAAATGAGAATTACTATAATTAACAAAATTTTCAATATCAATTAAAGTACCCATGTTTGGATGATAATTTTTATAATCTATTACTTTCATTTAATTCACCATTTTATTATATGGATATTTAATAAAAAAGGAGATGGCTTTAAACTAGTCATCTCCAAAGAAATCATCAAAGAATTGATCATCAGTAACATTATTCTCATCTACAATGATACTATCTGCATCAATATTTATTTTTGGTTTCTCTATTTGTTCTGTTTTTTTCTCTTCTTCATGTTTGTCATCCATTTTTGAAGGAATAGAAGGTTCATTATAAATATTATATGAAGGTTTTTCCTCTTTTGGAACTTCAGATAATTTTGTCTCTTCATTTATATTATTTGTGCCTTCTAGTTTTTGCTTCTCTTTTTCTCTTTTTTCTTCTTCTTCCAACTCTGCTATCTTTTTATCAATATTTTTTACAAATTCATCCATATCCATATTTGGATTAAACATACCGCCACCAAAAGGTGGAGCATAATCTCTTTCAGGTTTTGGAAATCCAAAGTCATTTTGCACAAATGGAAGATTACCTTTAGAAGAACCTTCTTCCATATCTCCAAATAATTTAGCTTTTTTAGTTTCCTTAACAAATTCTTTTAAGTCAAATAAAGCAACTTCTCTTTTTTCTCTTACAGGATACTCCGCTTCATCATAATGTTTACCCCAGTCCATTTTAAATGAAGGAGTAAATTTTGTTTTATATGGATTTAGTCTCCATCTTTTAATTATAACTTCAAACTGTTTAAGTTTCTGTAAATCAGATATTGTAACAAGAGGAGTTGATGCCGTTTTATCTTTTTCTTTAGATTTTACTTCACCGCATAATTTACTTATTTCTTCTAAAGCTGCAAGTTCAGTAGTAATTAAATAAATCATATTTCCGCAGTTACCTTTAATAGTTTCTGCATCTTCTGCTCCATAAACATCTTTTAACTGAGCAAAATTTTGAATTATAAAATTAAATCTAATTTTTCTACTTCTAGCCGCTGTAACCATTGTAGTTACATCTTTTAATGGAGGCATATTAGCAAACTCATCTAAAATAAAGTTTGTTCTTATCTTTAATTTACCACCACTTAATTGGGCTTCTGATATTAAAGTTTCATAACATTGTTTAATAAATATTGTTGCTAAAGCATGGTATGTTGTTTTTTCATCCTGAATTGTCATAAATACTGCTGTCTTTTCTTTACCAATATCTCTCATATCAAAGTCACTATGACTTAACATTTCACTTAAATTCTTTTGAGCAGCAAATATTCTAATCTTTTGTCTAAAAACTGATAATATTCCACCTTTAGTTTCATTAGGGGCATTAATAGTATTAGAAGCAA
>CAYTXQ010000018.1:7748-14164 GCA_964441535.1 uncultured Muribaculaceae bacterium | reverse complement strand
AAAATGCACTTAATAAATAAAATATTTAAAAATGAAACAATAAGAACAGTATGGGACAAAGAACAAGAGAAATATTACATAAGTGTTGTAGATGTAGTAAGTATATTATCAGAAAGTAATAATCCTCAAGTTTATTGGAGAGTAATGAAGAATCGATTAAAATCAGAAGGAAATGAAACCGTTACAAATTGTAACGGTTTGAAATTAAAAGCAACTGATGGAAAATATCGTTTAACTGACGTCTGTGATATTGAAGGAATGTTTAGAATAATAGAGTCAATACCATCAAAAAATGCAGAGCCTATAAAACAATGGTTAGCAAAACTTGGAAGTGAAAGAATAGATGAAACATTTGATCCTTCAATAGCACTAGAAAGAGCAATAGAATTATATAGGATAAAAGGTTACGATGAAAATTGGATAGCAAAAAGAATAAAAGCACTACAAGATAGAAAACAACTTACAGATGTATGGAAAGAAGGGGGAATTAAAGAAGAATTAGAATATGCAATACTAACCAATGAAATATATAAAACATGGTCAGGAATGACATCAAAAGAGTATAAAGAATATAAAGGACTAAGAAAAGAAAATCTTAGAGATAATATGGATAATATTGAATTAATACTAACAGATTTATCAGAAGAAGCAACAAAGAGAATAGCAATAAAGAAAAGACCTAAAGGATTAAAAGAGAATATTGATATCGCTAAGTTAGGAGGAAATGCTGCAAAAATAGCAAGAGAAGATATTGAAAAAAATCTCGGAGAATCAATTGTTACTGAAAATAATAAAAGTTTTAAAATAGAAAATAAGTAATATTAATTACTTTTTTCTTTGATATCTACAATTATATCTTGAAATTTACATTATTATTTGATAAACTTATCTAGTAAGATAGATAGTATTAAAAAATGGAGGAATATATATGGCGTCTAAATTAAAAAAGTTTTTGTTTTCAGATTGGAGTAGTAAAGAAAAAGATGCTTCTGGAGAAGATATGTGTTATAACATAGGTGAAGATGAAGCATTGGAAGAGGCTAGTAGAGTCGGAAGTAAAATGATCTTAATAGAACCTAGGGCTAATTCAGAAAGCCAACAAATAGCAGATCATTTAAAAAATAGAAACAGTGTAGTAGTAAATCTTAAAAGAGTTACATCTGATCAGGCAAAAAGAATAATAGATTTCTTAAGTGGTTGTGTTTATGCAATGGGCGGAGATCTTCAGAAAGTAGGAGTAGGTATATATTTATGTACTCCAAAAAATATTAATGTTCAAGGTAAAATATCTGAAGAAGATGGAAAAGATAAAGACGAAGAAATTGATTGGTAATTTTTGTGATTAGTAAGTTCTAATGTTTGAGGTGAGATTCATGAAACAATTTAAAACTGGTTTTAATGGCTATGATAAAAAAGAAGTGGCTAATTTTGTTAATGAAGTAACAGCTCAATTTGAATCAATGCTAAATAATTTAAAAACCAAAGATAATGAAATAAATAATTTAAAAGAAAAATTATCATATTATCAAAATATGGAATCAACTTTAAATAAAGCAGTAATGGTTGCAGATGAAGCTTCTAATCAAATAAAAAGACTTGCCAGAGAAGAAAGTAGCAGTATATTGGATGAAGCTAAGAGAAATGCTTCTAGAATAATTAACGATGCATTATTAAGGGGAGAAAAAGCAGATACTGAAGCTCAAATGTTAAAAAGAAGAATTTCAGTATTTAAAAAGAGATTAAGAATTATAATTGAAGATCAATTAAATGAAATAGATGAGATAGATGAAAGAGACATATAAGTCTTTTTTTTAAAAATCATTTTTACTCTTTATAAATTCTCTTAAGATTTTTGTTAAAGCTCTTTTTTCTATTCTAGAAACATAACTTCTTGATATTTTTAGTTCATTAGCTATTTCTTTCTGAGTCATTTCTTTAGTATTGTTAAGTCCATATCTTTTTGTAATGATTTCTTTTTCTCTAAATGATAATAAGTTTAAATAATTATTTAATAAATTAATTCTGTCTTTTGTATGTAAATCCATAGCAAAATCAGTTGATGAATCTTTTAAAACATCTATTAAATTAATTTCGTTTCCATCTTTGTCATAACCTATAGAGTCATTTAAACTAACGTTATTAACATTTTTTTTATTAGCTCTAAAATACATAAGTATTTCATTTTCTATACATCTGGCAGCATAAGTAGTAATTTTAGTTTTATGCTTTAATGAATATGAATCAATACCTTTAATTAATCCAATAGTTCCTATACTAATTAAATCATCAGTATCTATATTCTTTGATTCAAATTTTTTAACAATATGAGCCACTAGTCTCAAATTATGTTCGATTAATTTATTTCTGGCATCTTTATCTTTTTTTAATAATAAATTAATAAGTTTTTCTTCTTCATCTTTATCTAAAGGATCGGGAAACACATTGTTAGAATAACTTCCTGTAAAAAACAGTAAATCTTTTAAAATATTAATAATACTTAATAGCATAACATCACCTAATTAATTTTATGAATACTTTTGATTAAATATAATGTAAATAAGTTGTATTTTTTCTTTTAATTTATATAAACTTATATTATAATAAAAAGACTTGATTGGAGAGTTTATATGTCAAAGTTTAAGCCAACATTAGAATTTAACAGTGTTTTTGATATAGATTATGGTGATTTAAAGGCAAATAATATTGAATGTATAATATTTGATTTAGATAATACTTTATCACCTTTTGAAATAGAAGAACCCGATAATTATTTAATAAATTTTATAAAAGTTTTAAAACAATTTTTTATTGTAGAAATTGTTACTAATAGATGTGGAGACAAAGTAAATAAATTTAGTGAAGCTTTAGAAATAGATTGTATAGCATTAGCTATGAAACCCTTAAAAAGAAGTTTTAATAAAGTATTAGAAAAGCATAATCTTTCTATAGAACAGGTAGTAGTTATTGGAGATCAAATATTTACAGATATATGGGGTGCTAATAGATTAGGTATAAAAAGTATTTTTATTAATCATTTAGGAACAGAAAAAAATTTTTATAATACTGTCACAAGAAATATAAATAAAATATTAATTAGAAAATAAGACTTCTTATAAGTCTTGTTTTTTGATATAATTTATTTAGGTGAAGTTTAATGGAAAATTTTGTGCCTGATATTTATCAGAAAAGTATATATAAAATAGACTATAAAAAATTAAAAAAAGCGGGTATTAAATGTATTTTATTTGATTTGGATAATACTATAGCGCCAGTAAGTGTAAGTGTTCCTAATAAAAAGATGAAAGATTTAATAGAAGAAGTAAAGGATATGGGATTTAAAGTTATAATTATGTCCAATAGTCCTAAATCTAGATTAGAGCCTTTTAAAGAGATTTTAAATGTAGATTGTTCTGCTAGCTCAATGAAACCCTTAAGTAAGAAATATAAAAAAATTATGAAAATATATAATTTTAAAGATATAGAAATAGCAGCAGTAGGAGATCAGATATTAACAGATATATATGGTGCTAACAGATTAGGTATTACTACTATTTTAGTAAATCCACTAAGTACTAATGATTTTGTTTTTACTAAATTTAATAGAATGATTGAAAGATATATTTTTAAAAAATTAAGTAAAAAAGGTTTATTAAAAAAAGGAAATTATTATGATTAAAAAATGCAGTGGTTGTGGAGTTGAATTACAAAATATTAATAAAAATCGTATTGGGTATACACCTAAAAATCTTTTTGATGTTAATTATTGTGAAAGATGTTTTAAAATAATTAATTATAATGATGCTAAAATAGTTACTTTAGATAAAGAAGAAAAAGATATTATAGATATAATAAATAATAAAGCAAAATATGTTTTATTCCTAATTGATGTTTTAAATATAAACAGTGATACTGTAAATACTTTCAAAAAAATAAAAATATCAAAATCACTTATAGTAAGTAAATATGATTTATTACCTAAAAGTGTTAATAAGAATAAAATAAAAGAATGGTTAAAAAATGAATATGATATAAATGATAATATAATGTTTTGCAGTGCACTGAAAAATATAAATTTAAGACCTATTGTTGATTATTTAGAGAAAAATAATATTAAAACAACTTATGTTTTAGGTTATACTAATTCAGGTAAAAGTACTTTAATTAATTCTATATTTAATAAATATCAAGATAATAAATCTATGATTACTACTAGTTTAATACCTAATACTACTCTTGACTTTATTAAACTTAAAGTAAATGAAAATCTTACTTTAATAGATTCTCCAGGATTTATTCAAAAAAGTTATATTAAACTTAATAATGATATAGATTTATTAAAAAAACTTAATACTAAATCTACTATTAAACCTATTACTATACAAATAAAAGAAGATATGTTAATAAATATTGATAATAAAGTTATAATAAGAAATTTAACAGGTAATAACAGTATGACTTTTTATTTACCTAATGAAATCCCTGTTAATAAGACATTTAAATATAAAGTTATAAATGGATTTGAAAAAAATATTTATGATTTGGATGAAGAGATTGATATAGTTATCAAAGGTTTTGGTTTTATAAACGTCAAAAAAGCCTGTGAATTAGAAATTAGTACAACTAATCACAATATAATAGAAATTAGAAACTCATTTTTTAGTGGTGATAGATATGAATAAAATACATTTAATGAATGAAAATTTAGCTAATAAAATAGCAGCAGGAGAAATAATAGAAAAATGTTCAAGTGTTGTTAAGGAGTTAGTTGAAAATAGTATTGATGCTTTAGCAACAACAATAAAAGTAGATTTAATCGATGGTGGAGTAAAAGAAATAAAAGTAACAGATGATGGAATGGGTATGAATAAAGAAGATGCAATTTTATCATTTGAAAGACATTCTACAAGCAAGTTACTTAAAGAAGAAGATTTATTTTTTATTAATACCTTAGGTTTTAGAGGTGAAGCATTACCTTCAATAGCAAGTGTAAGTGAAGTTGAACTTAAAACCTGTGCTGATGAAATAGGTACTACAGTTCATATAAAAGGTGGAAAAACAGATAATGTTTTTTCTAGTGATTCAAGAAGAGGTACACAGATAACAGTAAAAAACTTATTTTACAATACACCTGCAAGATTAAAATATTTGAAAAGTGAACAGACAGAATTATCAAATTGTATTAATTATGTAGAAAGGATAGCTTTATCTCATCCTAATATTAAGTTCAGTTTAACTAATAATGAAAAAATGTTGTTAAATACAAGTGGCAGTGATGATTTATTAAGAACCATTCATGAAATATATGGTATGGAAGTTTCCAGTAAAATGATTCATATTCATTCTAGTAATGATGATTATGAAATAGAAGGATATATTAGTAAACCAGAATTGTTGAAATCAAACAGAAATCATATGATAACTATAGTAAATGGAAGAGTTATAAAAAATAATGATTTAAATAAATTTATTAATGATGCTTATTATACTTATAAACCAGATATTAAATATCCAGTTATAGTGTTAAATGTTTTAACTGATCCTACATTAATAGATGTTAATGTTCATCCTACTAAGCAAGATATAAAATTTAGTAAAATAGAAGAACTGAGAAGTTTAGTTATTAATACAATAAAAGATGCTTTGTATCATACTTTATTAATTCCAGAGATTAATATAAGTAAAGAAAATAATGAAGAATTTTTAGAAATATTAGAACATCCAATTATTCATAATTATGAAGAAATTACTAAGCCTACTGAAAATTTAAAAGTAAAAGAAGAACAAACTACTTTTAATTTTAGTAATGTGGAAGAAAAAAACAAAGAAATTAAAAACCTTGAACTATATCTAGTTGGAATAGCTTTGGGAACTTATATAATCGCACAAAATGATAATGGTATATATCTAATTGATCAACATGCAGCACAAGAAAGGATTAATTATGAAAAATATTTAAAAGCTCTAAAAGAAAGTAAAGTAAATACAACTAGTATGTTGATTCCAGTTACATTAGAGTTTAGTCCTAGTGAATTTATTGCTTTAAAAGATAATATTGAAGTTTTAAATAAATTAGGTGTTGAACTTGAAGAATTTGGTATAAATACTTTCATATTTAAAACTCATCCTACATGGTTAAAAGAAGGATATGAAGAAGAATCAATAAGAAAGATTACAGAATTAGTAATACAAATGAGTAATAATTTTAATGATATTAAATTTAGAGAAAGTGTTGCAATTACTTTAGCATGTAAAATGAGTATTAAAGCTAATCAGAGTATTAGTAATGAAGCAGCGGAAAATATATTATCAAATCTTGTTAAATGTGATAATCCTTATAATTGTCCTCACGGAAGACCAACAATAATTTCATTTACTAATTATGAATTAGAAAAAATGTTTAAAAGAGTAATGAATTA
>CAYTXQ010000018.1:0-7648 GCA_964441535.1 uncultured Muribaculaceae bacterium | reverse complement strand
TAGTAGGTCCTACTGGGGTAGGAAAAACTAAACTTAGTATAGAACTTGCTAAAAAATATAATGCTATAATAATTAATGCTGATTCTATGCAAGTGTATAGAAGTCTTGATATAGGAACTTCTAAAATAACTGAAGAAGAAAAAGAAGAAATTCCACATTATCTTTTCGATATAGTAGATATTAATAATAATTATACTGTATATGATTATCAAAAAGATTTAAGAAAAATACTTGATAACAATAAAAATCAAAATATAATTTTAGTCGGTGGAACAGGTTTATATCTAAAAGCGGGATTATATAATTATGAATTTAAAGAAGAAGAAACTAAAGAAGATTTTAGTAGATATTCTTTAGAAGAATTATATAATATGGTTATTAATATTAATCCAAATACTGAAATACATAAAAATAATAGGGTAAGATTAGAAAGATTTTTAAATAAATCAGATAAATTTGAAAAAAACAGTGATAAATTATTATATGATGTTATATTTATAGGTTTATCTACAGATAGAGACACTTTATATAAAAAAATTAATAATAGAGTAGATAATATGATTAATAATGGCTTAATTAAAGAAGTAAAATATTTTTATGATAAGAATATTAGAACAAAACCTTTAATAAATGGAATAGGATATAAGGAACTTTATGATTATTTTGATAATAAAATATCTTTGGAAGAAGCTATAGAAAATATTAAACATAATAGTAGGAAATATGCTAAAAGACAATATACTTGGTTTAATAATCAAATGAATGTTAACTGGTTTAATGTAGATTTTAATGATTTTAATAATACTATTAATGAAGTTGTTAATTTCATAGAAAAAGGTAAGCAATAATAATGCTTACCTTATTTCTTGATATATACTTTTATCATAATAATGTTCTACTGTAGATAATTTTTCTAATTCTTGTGTAGTTATCAAATAATAATTATAAAGTAAATACTGCTCTCTATTTTTACTAACCGGATCATCCCAAGTTAAATCTAAATGTATCCATTTATCATTAAAATATAAAGCATTCCATACATGAGAATCACTTGACACTTTATAATTATCTATTCCAAATTTATTTAGAAATATTGCCATAGAATCACTGTATCCACCACATACTGCATAATGGTCTATTAAAGTTCCATATGCAGTAATTGAATCATATGGACTTTCGCCTGTTTCATTTTTATCCACATCATACATTGTATTATTAATTATATAATCATGAATTGTTTTTATTTTTTGCTCATTAGTCATAGTATCAATAATTTTAGTATTAATAATATTATTAACTTCATTATTTATAGTTTCAATCTTTTCTTTATCATATAATTTTGTTATATGAATATTAATTTCACCATTTTGATCATATGAAGTCTTAATACTTTTAAAACTATTATATGGATGTACAAAATTATTTATATTTGTTAAAGTTTCATTTTCTGTAGATAATTTTTTTACATCATCAATACAATCTAAATATTCTTTAGGACAGTAAAAAGTAAAAGTATTCCATCCACTATTAATAACTGTATAAAATATATTTAATAATTCCTGATAATTATAAGGTTTAAAATCATCAGTGTTCTGAATAAATAAATAATCATTATTTTTATAATAATCATTTTTTTCTTTTACATATATTTTAGGATCTCTATCTAAAAAATCAACTAATCTATCAGATAATTCATTAGAATTAACACATACATATATCAAAGCTGCTATCAAACTCATAGTAATAAGTAAATTAATTAATTTTTTCATTCTACCACCATTTTAATTATATAAAAAAAAAGAGAAGTATTCAATCATTACTTCATTTCTTTTGCTTTACCAAATAATCTTCTTTTTTGTCTATTAGCAGTATTTTTTTTCATTAAACCTTTACTAACAACTTTATCTATACTTTTTTGAGTTTCTTTCAATAATTTTTTAGCTTCATCTTTTTCACCAGCAGTAATTGCTTTATCACATTTTCTAATTAAATTTTTTGCTTTAGCCACAAATTCATGATTAGCTTCTGTTTTTTTAGCTATAACTTTAACAGCTTTTTTAGAACTTTTTATATTTGGCATTTTTTCACCTCCATTTAAATACATACTGATTTTATCAAAAAATTCTTAATATTGCAATAATAAACATTAATTCTACAAAATTCTTTATCTTTTTATCTTATACTTTTATTTGAGGTGAATAATATGTCAAGAAGATTTAAAGCTAAAAGAAGAAATAATCACACTATAATAAAAATTATAATTGTAATAATTATTGTTTATTTCTTATTTTATAAAATTTTATTAACTATAAAAGAAAAAGCTAACGATAATATGTTTTATTTATTTTTAGCTAATACTTTTAATATAGATGTGATTGATTTGAATATAAATCCTCTTTCATTATTAGATTCAGCCTTTAATAAAAATACTACTTTAGTGTTTAAAAGTAATGAAGAAGAAGTATCTACTCCCGTAAGTACTGAATATTTTGAAGATCCAAATAAAATTAAAGTAGAGGAACCTTTAATTTATATATATAATACTCATCAATTAGAAGAATATTCAATGATAGAGAAGAATGATTATAATAAAAAACCTAATGTATTAATGGCATCTTATATGTTAAAAGAGAAACTTAATAATTTAGATGTTCCGACCATAGTAGAAGAAAATGATATAACTGAAGTACTTAGAATTAATTCTTGGAAATATAAATATTCATATAAGGCAAGTAGAATATTCTTAGAGGATACTATGAATAAACATCCTAGTATTAAATTATTTATAGACTTACATAGAGATTCATCTAAAAGAGAGAAAACTATAACTACTATAGATGGAAAAATTTATGCTAGAGTTTTATGGATAGTTGGATTAGAAAATAGTAGTTATCAAAAGAACTTGGATTTAACTTTAAAATTGAATGATATGATAAATAAAGTTAATCCGACATTATCTAGAGGAATATATAAGAAAAGTGGTCCAGGAGTTAATGGAATATATAATCAGGATTTAAGAGGTAATATTGTACTTTTAGAAATGGGAGCACAATATAATACTATTGATGAAGTTAATAATACTTTAGATTTAATATCTGGAGTATTAAAAGAATATATAGAGGGACTAATATGAAAAAAAAGAATAGTAGATATTTTTGGTGGTTATTACTTGTATTATTTGTAGTATATTCAGGATTTACTATAGCTAATGAAACAGGATATTATGAGACTAAATTAAAAGAAAAAACTTATATGACAGAAAAAGAAATAGAAAAATTTGAAAAAGACGTTAAAGACGGTAAAGCATTAGATATAAAAGAATATATGAAAGTTTCTACTGTAGATAATAACAACACTATGTCAGATTTAGGAGAAACAGTATCTCACAGTATTGAATATATTATGACTGAAGGTTTAGATAGAACTTTTAAAGTACTAGGTAAATTATTTGGTAGTTAATTATTACTTTTTATAGTATAATTATTTTTGGTGAAGAAAATGTTGCGACGTAATATTAGAAATTTTTCAATAATAGCACATATTGATCATGGAAAAAGTACTTTAGCAGATCGTATTTTAGAAATAACTAATGCTATTGATATACATGAAATGAAAGAGCAATTACTTGATAATATGGATTTGGAACGTGAAAGAGGAATTACTATTAAACTTAATGCTGTTAGATTAAATTATAAATATAAAGATCAAGAATATATTTTAAATTTAATAGATACTCCAGGTCATGTAGATTTTTCTTATGAAGTAAGTAGAAGTTTAGCTGCTTGTGAAGGAGCAATTTTAGTAGTGGATGCTTCTCAAGGTATAGAGGCTCAAACTCTTGCTAATTTATATTTAGCAATAAATAACAATTTAAAAATAATACCAGTAATAAATAAAATAGATTTACCTAATGCAGATATTAATAAAGTTAAAAAAGAACTAATAGATATTTTAGGATTTAAAGATGAAGAAATTTTATTATGCAGTGGTAAAACTGGTGAAGGAGTAAAAGAACTGATTGAAGCAGTTATAGACAGAATAGAACCTCCTGTAATAGAAAATGATAAACCTGCAAGGGCTTTAATTTTTGATAGTTATTTTGATTCTTATAGAGGTGTAGTAGCACTAGTAAGAATGGTTGATGGCAAGATAAAAGTAAAAGATAAAATAAAGATGATGTCTAATGATAGTGTATTTGAAATAGTTGAATTAGGTTATCATACTCCTAAAGAAGAAAAGAAAAGTGAATTAATTAGTGGTGAAGTAGGGTGGATTGCTGCTAGTATTAAAGATATAAGTAAAGTTTCAGTAGGTGATACTATAACTTTATATAATAATCCGGCTGAAAATATTTTGCCGGGATATCAACCTATGAAACCTATGGTATATAGTGGAATATATCCAATAGAGCCTAATAAATTCGTTAATTTAAAAGAAGCATTAGAAAAACTAAAACTTAATGATGCTGCATTAACTTTTGAACCAGAAACATCTGATGCTTTAGGTTTTGGATTTAGAGCAGGATTTTTAGGACTTTTACATTTAGATATAATAATGACTAGAATAGAAAGAGAATTTGGAGTTAATATTATTGCTACAAGTCCTAGTGTTATATATAAAATATTATTAAATAATGGAGAAACTTTTGATATTGATTCACCTAATAAAATGCCTGATAGAGTAAATATTAAAGAGATAAGTGAACCATACATTAAAACTAATATATTTGTTCCTTCTATGTATATAGGTTCTGTTATGGAACTATGTCAGGATAAAAGAGGAATGTATATAGGAATAGAATATATAAACGATTCAAGAGTTAATATTCATTATGAATTACCATTATCAGAAATAGTATATGATTTTTTTGATAAATTAAAAAGTTATACTAAAGGATATGCTTCATTTGATTATGAATTATCAGGATATAAATTAAGTGATTTAGTAAAATTAGATATATTTTTAAATGGAGAACCAGTAGATGCTCTTAGTATAATGATACATAAAGATTTTGCTTATAATAGAGCTAGAGAAATAGTAAATACTCTAAGAAAATTAATTCCAAGACAAATGTTTGAAGTTCCAGTGCAAGCGAGTGTAGGATCTAAAGTAATAGCAAGAGAAAACATAAGTGCTATGAGAAAAAATGTATTAGCTAAATGTTATGGAGGAGATATTACTCGTAAAAGAAAACTTCTTGAAAAACAAAAAGAAGGTAAAAAGAGAATGAAAATGGTAGGTAATGTAGAAATACCTCCAGAAGCATTCTTAGCAGTTTTAAAAAGTGATAATAGTTAAATTATAATTAACTTTATCTTTTTTTTATTGTCTGCTATAATTTAAAAGTAGGTGGTAGAATGAAAAGCATATATATCCATATTCCTTTTTGTAAAAGTATTTGTTCTTATTGTGATTTTTGTAAACTACTATATAACAAGGAATGGACTAATAGTTATTTAGAGGCTTTATCTAATGAAATAGAAAGTAGATATGAAAATGAATATGTAGAAACTTTATATATTGGAGGAGGAACACCTTCTATATTAAATAAAGAGGAATTAGAAACCCTGTTTAATATAATTAATAAAATAAATAAAACTAAATATTGTGAATTTACTTTTGAATGTAACTTAAATGATATTAATGAAGAATTACTTTCAATATTAAAAGATAATGGAGTAAATAGATTAAGTATAGGAGTAGAATCTTTTAATAGTAAAAAGTTAAAATTTATGGAAAGAGAAACCTCTTTTAAAGAAGCACTTACAAAAATATCTTTATGTAGAAAATATGATTTTAATAACATTAATGTAGACTTAATTTATGGTACTCCAGAAGAAACTGTTTTAATATTAAAACAAGATATTAAGAAACTTTTAAAGTTAAAGGTAGAACATATAAGTGCTTATTCTCTTATTATAGAAGATAATACTAAAATTAAAATAAATAATATAGTTCCATTAAATGATGAAATAGATTCTAAGATGTATGAATATATATGTAAAAAACTATCTAAAAGTGGTTATATTCATTATGAAATAAGTAATTTTGCTTTACCAGGTTTTGAATCTAAACATAATTTAAATTATTGGAATAATAATGAATATTATGGATTTGGTTTAGGTGCTCATGGTTATATTTTAGGATTTAGATATGAAAACACTAGAAGTCTTAATGATTATTTAGATGGAGAATATACTTTATGTGAAAATATAATGTCTAAAAAAGAGGATATGGATAATGAAATAATGTTGGGTTTAAGAAAGACTAAAGGTATTAATTTACAGACATTTTATGAAAAATTTAAAACTAATCTTCAAGATGAATATGATATAAAAGATTTACTTAAAAATAAATTATTAAAATATAAAGATGGATATTTATATATTCCTAAAGATAAATTATATTTAATGAATGAAATATTACTTAAAATTATTTAAAAATAAATTTAAGATAAAGATAATTTAGTCTTTATCTTTTTTTATTAAATATATTTAACTAGGTGATATTTTTGAAATTAATAGCACATAGAGGATATAAATACAAGGAAAATACTATAAAGGCTTTTGATGCCACATACAATGATGATGATTTTATAGGAATAGAATTGGATGTAAGGCAAACTAAAGATAAAAAACTTGTGGTTTTACATGATAGATTTATTAATAGGGTAAGTAATGGTAGTGGTTTTGTAAAAGATTTAACTTATAAAGAATTATTAAATTATAATTTTGGAACTAGTAAAAATGTAAGTAAAATACCTTTACTTAAAGACATTCTTAAAAAATATGATAAAAAACTTCTTTTAGTCGAAATAAAAGACAGCAATATAGATGTTAATACATTAAATTCATTATTAAATAAACATAAAAATATATATGTTATGAGTTTTGATAGAAAATATATGTATTCATTATTAAAATTAAATAGAAAATATAAAGTTGGTTATTTAAATTATGCAGTAAATAGTAATGATGCAGATTATGAGTTTGATTTTATAGCATTTAATAAAAATTTAATTACAGATAAAGTAATAGAATCTTTTTTTGAAAACAAAACTTTATTATTTGTATGGGGATTATTTAAAAAAAATAAAGTATTATTTAATTTGAAATATGTAGATGATCTTTACTTAATAGTAAATGATAAAAATATATCTTTTCAAAATTAATTAATAATGATATAATAAAATTAATAGTAAAGGGTTGATTTAGTTGAAAGAGAAGTTTAAAAATATTGTTTCATTCTTTAAAAAATTAGATAAGAAAAGAAAGGCACTATTAATTATAATATTAGTATTAATACTTGCTATTATTTCTTTATTAATATTTTATTTTTTAGATAAGAACAAAAAAGTAGATAATAAACCAAAAGAAAAAGTAATAATTAAAGATAATTATTCATATTCTAATGGAATATTAACGTTCTTAGATGGTAAAAAAGAGTTAGGTACATATAAATGTAAAAATAAAGATAAAGATTTGTGTTATGTAGCTTATTTAAGTACAGAAGATGATTTTACAATACCTCAGTATGTATATGAAGATGGCTCTAAAGTTGCCGCTAGGACTGATTTTTATAAAAATCAATATGCTTTTGTATATGATAATACCAAAGATGAAAGTTTAATTACTTTATATGATTTTAA
>CAYTXQ010000017.1:0-14287 GCA_964441535.1 uncultured Muribaculaceae bacterium | reverse complement strand
TTTAAATCACTTCTATTTATTGAATAGTTTTTTACTTTTCTATTTATTTCATTATTTATTAGTTCATTTTTTATTTCATTATAATAATTCATTTATGCTCCTTTCTATGGTGTATAAGTTTCAATTTTTAACTTACTATTTTTAATTTTAAATATAATACTCCCATCTAAATCAGTTCTGTAAATAGTTGACTCTTCTAAATTTTTTAAAATTTCATTATTCGGATGACCATATCTATTATTTTTACCAACTGATATAACTGAATACTTAGGATTAATACTAACAATAAAATCTTCACTTGAACTTGTCTTACTTCCATGATGACCTATTTTTAATATATCTATATTACTTAAATTATATTTTTTTAATAAATCATCTTCTACTTTTATCCCAGCATCTCCCATAAAAAGAAACTTATAATCATTAAATTCTGTATAAATAACATTTGAATTATCATTCTCATTATTATAAAGTTTATCATTCAAGAAATACAATTTATTATCATCTATATTTAACTCTTTTACATTTTGATAATAAGGAATATTTTTTTCTTCCAATACTTTGATTAGTTCTGATTCTAAATTATTATAATCACCATTATTAAATATAACTTTTTCTACTTTAAAATTATTAATTAAATTTATTGCATCACCCATATGGTCATAATCTCCATGAGTAAGTAATAATAAATTTATTCTCGTTATACCAATACTTTTTAAAAATGTAATAGTATTGTCACTTAAATTATATATATTATCTTTTTTCTGCCACGAACTTCCATTATATTCTAATTTTCCACCAGTATCTATCATTATAATTTCTTTATTATATTTTGAACGTATTATGATAGAGTCTCCCTGACCTACATCTAAAAAATACACATAATTATTAATATCTATTCTATATATAATATTACTTAAAATTATTAATATCATTTGTAAGCATATATGAATTTTTATTTTTTTAATAAAAATAATTAATAAGTAATAAATTAAATAAATATATATTGATAATTTAGGTATATTTATAATAAAACAATCTATTTTAGTCATATAAATGGATAAATATTCAAATATTTTAATTAATGGATATAATATAAATTCTAATGGTCTAAATATAAATGTAAGTAAAGAAAGTGGAGTAACTATAACAGATATAAAAGGCACAAATATAATATTATTCACTATACTTAATAGATTTATTTCATAAAAATTATAAGCTGTTATAGGAAAACTAAATATTAAAGAAATTAAACTTAATAAAAATAAATCTTTTATATAGTTTTTACTATTTAATTTATCACTATATAATATTAATCCTAAAGAAGTCATTATTGAATAAAGAAAACCTAAATCATAAATATAAAATGGATTAAAAAATAATAATATACTAACCGTGATTATATAAATATTAATAGTGGTTATATTAGTATAAAATATTTTATTAAGTGAAAGTAAAAAGAAAAATATAAATGCTCTAAATATTGATGGAGGTATCCCAGTTAACAATGTATAAATAAATAATATAATTATTATTAAATAGTATTTCTTATCTCCTTTAATTTTAATTTTATTTAATATAAATAATAATACTAATGATAATAATGTAATATGAGATCCTGAAATTGCTAATAAATGAGATATTCCGTTTATTTGAAAAGATTTACTTACTTTCCCCTTAATTAAAGAAGTATCCCCTATTACAAAAGCTTTTAAATAACCTTCAGTTTTTTTATAAGAACTAAATCTTTTATTTAATATATTTTTAACTTTATAATATAAATTAATATTATTATCTTTAATTTTATTTATAGAAGTAACTTTAAAAATAAAATATATTCTTTTACTATAAAGATATTTTTTATAATTAAACGTATTAGGAATAGTATTATTTATTGGTTTAGTCATTTCTCCTTCTAATTCTAAATTTATTCCTAATTTTAAATTGTTTAAATAATATTTCTTTTCTTGTAAGTTTTTGAAATAATAATTACATATAATCTTTTCTTTATTTTTTATAACAAAAGATAGTTTATTTCCATCAATTTCATATGAAGTTAATATACCATTAATATTGGTAGTATTAATAGAATAAATACTTTTATAATTAATTAAAGATACTCTTATAAATACAGAAAGTAAAGTTATTACTAATATAAAATAATATAGATGATTATAAAGTAATATTTTCCTTAATCTTAGCAAAAGTACTTTCTCCTATACCTGAAACATTTAATAAATCTTCTATAGCCTTAAAACCACTATTCTTTTCTCTATATTCAATTATAGCTTTAGCTTTAGTTTCTCCTATACCTGTTAAAGTCATTAATTCTTCTAAAGTGGCTTTATTAATTGATACTTTAGTTGAAGTGTTTGAATTAGTATTTTCTGTTTCAGTAGTAGAAGTACTATTTTCTGTTGTTTCTTCTTTTGTATAATCACTAACAATTACACTACATTCTTTTTCAATACAAGGAGTGCAATCAACTTCGTTACAAACACATTCTGAAGTTTTAGATGAATCAGCACTTAAAATTTCATTTTTGTTGTAAATATAAATAATCATTTCAGAAGATAATTTCTTACTTAAATTAATATTTTTAGTTGTAGCATTTTTATTTAAACCACCTGCCTTTTTTATTACATCATTAACCATTTCTCCTTCAGTAACTAAATATACACCAGGAGTTTTTATTTCACCTTTTACATCTACATAAAAAGTACTTTCTACTATGATTTCTTCATCATCTACTTTAGCCACAGTTAATACTTCTTTTTTTGTTTTGTCTTTTTTACTGGAATCTATTTTATAGTAAATTAATGATGTAATAATTAATATTATAGATATTCCACATATTAATATTAATTTCTTATTTTTTAAAACACTCATATTTCACCTCCTTCATTACTTATTTATTTCATAATTTAGATATTTCCTTTAAAATAAAAGAATTGCCTGTTTTAAATAAGCAATTCTTTTGTTTTTAGTACGTTATTTTTACTTTATATTAACATATTATCCATTACACGTGGTATAACTTTTTTTAAGCCTCTACTTATATCAGAAGTATTTAATGCTTCTGTTAAATTATAATCTTTAAGTGAAATTTGAGTATATAGAAAACTTCTATCAAGTTTTTCAATATATACCTTTGCTCTACTTTTTGCTTTAATATCAAAGTCAGAATCAAAATAACATTCAGAAAATTTATAAGTTTCCGTTTCATTTTTATTTGGATCATAAAATAAAATAAATTTCTTTATTGTGGCAAAATAATTATTACTATCTTCTATACTTATAATCTCATTAAGTGTATATACAAATCCAATAAATTTTTCTTTCTTTTCTTTAGTTAATGACTTTAACATTAGTTTTTCTACTATTAACATTAGTTTTTCCCCTTAAATTTTTTGTTTATATACTACTATAATTTTATATTAATGTCAATATTTCTACTTTCTATGTTTTATTATAAATTTCTTATTTCTCTACTTCTTTTTGCTATTTTAGATTCTATTGCAACTCTTTGTACTACAAATAACATTACTATTATATTTAAACCAAAACTACCACCATAACTTAATAATGGTAATGGTACTCCAGTTAAAGGTAATAAAGCTAAAACTCCTAAAATGTTAATTAATATATGCATTAATATAAATAAGAAAGTTCCATAAGCAAGTAATGATCCTCTTAAATTTTCTGCTTCTTTAGCTATTTTAAATATTCTATAAAGCATTACAACGTATCCTATTAAAACTATAATACCTACTATTACTCCTAATTCTTCACATATTATTGGAAATATAAAATCTGTATGACTTTCTGGTAAATATAAATATTTCTGTGTAGAATTACCTAAACCTTTTCCTAATAATCCTCCATTATTTATTGCAATAAAACCATTACATACCTGATAACCAGTTTCTGCAGTATATCTAGAGCATGGGTTTCTAAAATTTAAACGTCCTAACTGCGCTTCACTTAAAAAACTAGATCCAGCATAAATTACGACCATAGCTAACAATACTGCTAAAACTCCTAAGATTTTAAATATTTTTAATTTCTGTTTTTGAATATAAGGAACACTTAAAAATTCTAAAAATACTATAGTTCCTAATATTACAGCACCTCCTAAATCTGGTTGTGCTAATATTAATAAACATGCTAGTCCTCCAAATAAAAGAGGTGTAATATAAAAGAAAGGATGAGTGTTTTTAGGATCTTTAATTCTACTGAAAAAAGATGCTACATATATTATCATAACTGATTTAGCAAATTCAGTGGGTTGTATAGAAAAACCTGCTATTTTAAACCAACTTTGAGAATTATTTACTATAATTCCATAACTTAATACTAGTACCAATGATAAAAATAATCCTATTATAAGTAAAGGAGTTATCTTTTCATATAATTTAGTTGGAAATCTTAACACAATAAAAATAGATACAGCATATGCTAAAGTATCAATAATTAATTGTTTTAAAAAGAAATAATAAGAAGTTTCATTATATCTTAATACTGCAGATACACTGGATGAACTGTAAATCATTATTAAACCAAATACAGTAAATACTACTGTTAATATTAATAAAGGTTTATCTATATTCTTAAATAATTTTTTCATGTTATCTTCCTCATTATAATAATACCATAATAAACTAATATATTAAATAAATAGTTTAATAATGGGTTTTTTTAATGTCAAAAAAACGTAATTAGTAATAAACTATACTAGGATACATAAAGGAGGTATAAATATGTATTACTATGGTAATAATGGCTACTATGGCGGTGGCTGTGGTGGTGGCTATGGTGCTAATCCATATTCTGGAGGCTGTGCCCCTACTTGCTTTAGCGGATACACTAATTCAGGTGTAGGTGCCGCTATATGGATAGTTTTATTCATATTATTAGTGATAATAATTGGAGCAGGCTGGAACTGGAATAACAATTAAGGAAGTTTTTGCTTCCTTTTTTTTAATTTTATGGTAAAATATATTCGTTGGTTGGTGATGTTTTATGAAATTACCTGATATTAATATATTAGATGAAAAAAATAAAACTTTAAGATTAATTTCTAAAGAAGTGATCTTTCCTCTTTCAAATGAAGATAAGAAAATAATAAAAGATATTGAAGAATATTTAAAAATATCTCAAATTGAAGAAGAAAGAGAAAAATATGATTTAAGAGCTGGTATGGGTCTTGCTTTTATTCAATTAGGTATTCCAAAAAGAATATTTGTAATTGTACATGAATATGAAGAAGGAAAATTTAAAAATTATGTAGTAATAAATCCTTCTATAAAAAGTGTAAGTGAAGAAATGATATATGTTGAAGAAGGAGAAGGTTGTTTAAGTGTTAATCGTGAAGTTGATGGTATTATAGGAAGACATGCTAGAATGACAGTAACTGCTTTTGATGAAGATGGTAATGAATATGATATAAGAATTAGAGAAGAATTATCAATAGCATTTCAACATGAAATAGATCATTTAAATGGAATATTATTTCCAGATCTAATAAATTCTAAAAATCCATATAATAATATGAATAATATGAGAGCAATATAAAAAGATAAATGATTTTTATCTTTTTTTATATATTTTTATCTTTAAATATTTTTTTTAAAGAAAGAACTCCTAATATCATAGATATAGTTTCATAAATATACATATCATTATAAATTTTAAAATATGAATGTCTATGCATAGTAGGATTTTTATCTAATAATTCATCTATAGCACCTAATTTTTCTTCTTTTTTATATATTACACCTTTTAAACCTGTATCAATCATTTCCATTTTATAATCTGTATTATCAGCTACATATATTTCTTTATTTAATATAAGTTTTTTTCTTATATTAAGTTTACAAATAGCTTTAAAGGATACTTTCTGTTTTAAAATTAATATTCCTCCTCTTCCAATATGACCTACCACAATATTAAAAGGATTGTATATATTATATGAATATGGTCTAAATAATTTTTGTTTGATTATAAATAAAATTACACCACTCTGATCAGTTATAAATTCAGTATGTTCATAATTATTATTATCAAAAGTAATTAAATTTAAATTTGTTAAAAGTTTATTATTGATAATATTTGTATATTCATCGTAAGATGGATTTTTATATCCTAAAGCTAGAAGTTTTTCTATATCTGGTTTTTTATTTTTCCTTATTATAAAAAATACTGTAAATCCATAGATAACAAAAATAAACAATATTAGAAAAAACTCTAACAAAGATAAATTGGTATAATCAACTCTATAAGAAATTAGAAAATAAATATAACTATATATTAAAGTCCATCCAAAAATTTTAAAAAATGTTTTCATGATTACCTCCTAAATAATTACTTCTTCTTTTCTAGGAATAGCATTACTTGCTCCTTCTCTAGAAATCTTTATTGAAGATGCTTTAGAAGCATATTTTAATGATTCTTCTATAGTTTTACCTAATAAAAAGTTAGCAAAAAAATATCCGGTAAAAGTATCTCCAGCACATGTAGTATCTACTACATTACTTTCATATATACCCATTGCTATTTCATTATTACTATCCTTATATACAGAACCATTTACTCCTAGAGTTAATAATACTCTGCTATTAGGATACATACTTATTAAAGTGTCTAATATTTCTCTAGGAGTATTCTTATTACTTAATGTTTGTCCTTCTAGTTCATTTATTACAAAATAATTTATTTTATTTAAATTAATATCTTTTAAATTATCTTTTATAGGGCTTGGATTAAATATAATATTGATATTTTTTTCATATGCCTTATCTATTATATAAGATATATTAGATATTTCATTTTGTAAGAATAAATAATCTCCAGAATTAAAGTTTGATAATACTCTATCAACAAAATCATTACTTATATCGTAATTTGCTCCAGGATAAAGCACTATTCTGTTTTCACCTTTATTATTTACTTCTATAAAAGCATTACCTGTTGGTAATTCACTTATATTTATATAATCTGTATGTATATTGTTTTGTTTTAGCATATCAATAAAATCTAAGCCATCTTTACCTATAGAACCGGCATGATATACTTCTAATCCTGCTTTAGATAAAGCAACTGATTGATTATTGCCTTTACCTCCAAAATTCCTATAAAAATCATTAGAAGATATTGTTTCACCAGGTTTTGCAAATTCATCTACTTTATAAGTATAATCAATGTTTAAAGATCCAAAATTTAATACTTTCATGTTATTCTCCTTTACCTAAATAATATTTTATTAATTCTTTAAATAAATTACTATCTCCATCCATAGAAACCTTTAATTTATTACCTGTAGGAATTTCTATAGTTTCACCTATATTTTCTCCAGAAGTTATTACTGAAATATTTTTATATTCAAATTTTACTATTTCTGGATTAACTAAATAAAGTATACAGGTAGCATCATGTATAGGACATAACCAATTACCAGTTTCCATTAAATAACCATTACCATATCTTTCTAATATTTTTCCAGATAATTTAGAACTAATATTATCTGAATTTTTTAAATATTCAATATCATCTTTAGATATTAACATTTTTAAAGTAGCATTTAAAGATATTAAAGTTATATTTAATCCGCTTTCAAACACTTTTTTAGCACTAACTGGATCAAAATATATATTAAATTCTGCATATTTAGTAATATTACCTTCTCTATTTACGGCACCACCCATTATTACTAATTCTTCTATTTTATCTTTAACTGAAGGATATAAAGTAATAAGGTTAGCAATATTAGTTAAAGGTCCAACTGCAACAATAGTTATTTTTTCTTCACTATTTAATAAAGTGTTTTTTAAATAAGTGATAGCATCATCTTTAGGATAATTAACTATATTTCTATTTATATCTAAGTCTCCTAAACCATCTTTACCATGAATATTATAAGATGTTTGATTTCTTTGTACTAATCGATTATCATTAATAATTCCTTTGTATACTGAAATATTATCTATTCCTATATTATGTAATACAGTACAAGCATTTTTACTTCCTAAGTCAAGACCAGTATTACCATCTACTATAGTTATACATAATAATTCTATTTCCTTTAATTTAGAAGCCAATATAATAGCAATAGAATCATCTAAACCAGGATCACAATCAAGAATAACTTTTCTCATTTATTACACCTCTATTATAATATTATTATAACATAAAATCCTACTTATTTAATTTTTTTTCTTCATTATAATTTTCAATAGAAACAAAAGTAATTATAGAACCAGTTAATATACATAATATACCGCCAGGTAAACATATTACAAATCCAGTAGCAACTATAAAACATCCTATACTTGATTTTATTAATGTATAAATTAATTTCTTATCAATCATTAAACTCACAAACTTTCTAGTTTAATATATTTTATAAGAATATTAAAATGACAATATTATTGCCATTTATAATTTATCTAATTTTACACTAACTAGTTTACTAACTCCACTTTCTTGCATTGTAATACCATATAATACATCTACGTATTCCATAGTTCTTTTCTTATGTGTTATTAATACAAACTGACTATTTTGTTTTTTTTCTAATAGATAGTTTCCAAACATATCTACATTTGGATCATCTAATGCTGCTTCTACTTCATCTAATATTACAAATGGTACAGGTTTAACATTTAATATTGAGAATAATAATGCTATAGCAGTAAGTGTTTTTTCTCCTCCTGATAATAATGCAATTGAATTCAATTTCTTTCCAGGAGGTTCTGCTATTATATCTATTCCAGTAGTTAATATATCATCTGGGTTAGTATATTTTAATATACCTTTTCCTCCTTTAAACATTTTTTTAAATACTGTTTCAAATTCTTTGCTGATTTGTTCAAAAGTTTCTTTAAATTTAGTTATCATTATCAAATCCATTTCAGAAATAATATTCATTAAGTTATTAATAGATAATTCTAAATCAGATTTCTGTTCTGATAAGAAAGTATAACGTTTGTTAACTCTTTCATATTCAGATATACTTCCTAGATTAATCTCTCCAAGATTTTTAATTTCATATTTTAGACTGTTAACCTTATTTCTTGCTACATTTTCATCTAACTCTAAAATATATTCATCTTTAGCTCTTTCATAAGTCATATTATATTGTTCATTTAATGTAATTAACAAGTTATCTAATTTAACTTCTATTCTGCTAAGTTTTATTTCATAATCCTTTAAAATATTTTGTTTTTTATTGTATTCTGAATTAAAATCTTTATAATTTTTTTCTAACTGATTTATTTCATCTACTAAAGAAGATTTTTCATTCCTTAAATTATTTAAATCTTTTATAATATTTTCTTTTTCT
This sequence comes from uncultured Muribaculaceae bacterium, assembly GCA_964441535.1. GTDB lineage: Bacteria > Bacillota_I > Bacilli_A > RF39 > UBA660 > CAYNLX01. Next base: position 4,947 of record CAYTXQ010000017.1, on the reverse strand, counting down.
ATTTCCTTATTAGAATATTCTTCCATAATATTAGTAATTTCACTATCAAGTTTATTACTTTTTATATCTTGTGTACCGTTAATTTCTTCTTTAAGATTTTCCCAATTTAATTCATATTCTTTTAAACTGATAGATTTACTATTTATTTGTTCGTTTAAATTAATAACTTCTTTATTATTGTAGAATATATTGTTTTCTATGATATTATATTCTTCTTTTAAAGACTGTAATTTATTTAAGTTTTCTTCTAATAATACATTTTCCTTATTAAGTTCTTTATTTAAATGTTCAAGTTCATTCTTTTGGTTAATAGTACTGTTGTTATTCTTTAAAATTCCTCCTGTAATAGATCCTCCTGCATGAAGAATTTCACCATCTAAAGATACTATACGATATTTATAATCAATTATTTTACCTATTAAATTAACAGAATCTAAATCTTTTGCAACTATTACATTTCCTAACTGATTTGTTATTATATTTCTATATTTAGAATCAAAAGACACTAGATTTGAAGCAATATCTATATAACCATTAATGTTAGTTAATCTTTCTAACAAAGATTCTTCTATACCTTTAGGTTTAATTATATTTATTGGAAAGAATGTTGCTCTACCAAGTTTATTATTTTTCAAATAATTTATTGCTTCTTTTGCGTTAGATTCATTATCAACAACTATTACATTAGACATATATCCTAAAGCAGTATCAATGGCTAAAGAATACTCTCTATCAGTATCAATTAACTTACCTAAAATATTATGGATACCATTTAATCTAGGATTATCTAATACAGATTTTACTGAAAATGGAACACTATTATCATTTAATAAGTTGTTCTCTATAATATTAATTTTATTTTGAAAATCTAATATATTTTTATTGTTATCTTCGATTGATCTTTGTAATGATACTTTTTTTTCAGAAATTAAATTATATTCATTTTCCAAAATACTTTTCTTTTCACTTAATTTATCTAATGAATTTGTTACTTCTTCAATATCTTTCTTAATTCCAGAGATTATTTTTTTATTTGATAACTCCTGTTCTTTTAAAGATATAATATTATTTTCTAATTTAACATCATCAACAGAATATTTCTTTCTTTCTAAATTAACCTGTTTTCTAGTTGTAAGTTCTGATAGTTCATTAGTTATATTTAATAGTTTTTCATTCAGTTTATTTAATGTTTCATCTATTTTTATTTCTTTTAGTTTTAGTGATTCTACTTTAGAAGTATCTTTGTTATTAGTTGAATCTATTTCTTCTATTTCTTTTTCTAATATTAATAGATTTGATGTTATTGATGAATGTTCTTCATTAAGATCATGAATATCTTTAGTTATTAAAGCTATCTCAATATTTTCTAATTCTTCTTTTAATCCTTGATACTTTAAAGCCACTTCACTTTGTTCTTTTAATGGTAATACTTGTAACTCTAGTTCATTAATTAATAATTTTATTCTTTCTAAGTTCTCGCTAGTTTTTTCCAATTTAGATAAACTTTGTTCTTTTCTTTTCTTATATTTTAATACACCTGCTGCTTCTTCAAATATACTTCTTCTTTCTTCAGGTTTATTATTAATTATATCTGATATTTCTCCCTGACCTATTATATTAAATGATTCTTTACCAGCTCCGCTATCAGTAAATAAATCCACTATATCTTTAAGTCTTACTTTTGAATTATTTATGTAATATTCATTTTCTCCAGTTTTATATAACACTCTTTTTATTTCTAATTCTTCAAATTCACTATTTAAGTAATGATCTTTGTTATCAAAAGTTAAACTTACTGTCGCTCTTGAATGAGGTTCTCTTGTTTTACTTCCTGTAAATATAACATCACTCATACTATTAGTACCACGTAATGCTTTTACAGACTGTTCTCCTAAAACCCATTTTATAGCATCAACAATATTACTTTTACCAGAACCATTAGGTCCTACTACACCTATAATACCATTATTTATTAACAACTCTGTTTTATCTGCAAATGATTTAAAACCATGCATTGAAATACTTTTTAAATACATAACAACACCCTTACTTAGCCTGTTTATAATAAGCATCTTTAGCAGCATTTTGTTCTGCTTCTTTTTTGCTCTTTCCAAAACCTTTACCATAGATCATATTATCTATTCTTACTTCTATTCCAAAGACCTTATCATGAGAAGGCCCTGTTTCACTAATTACAACATAATCTACACTTTTTCTAGTAGTTTGAACTAATTCCTGAAGTTTACTTTTATAATCCCAAAAGAAACTTTCTTTTCTTTTAATGTATGGCACTATAACTGAATATATCAATTTCTTTGCATCTTCTAAACCATTTGATAAATATATAGCACCTACTATACTTTCAAATATATCTGCTATTATAGTATCATTTACATCACTAGACTGTCCTAAACCTACTCTTATTAATGGTATGTAACCTATTTCTTTAGCATAATGAGATAAAGCAGATTCACATACATAAGAAGCTCTTAATTTACTTAGTTCTCCTTCATTAAAATCTGTATTAAGATATAAATATTCACTTATAACTGTTTCTAATACAGCATCTCCTAGAAATTCTAATCTTTCATAGTTATTGCCACCCTTTTCATTAGTATAAGAACTATGAGTTAAAGATATCTCTAAAAGTTCATTGTTTTTTATTGATATACCATACTTATTTAAGAAATTCATATTATTCACCTATAACATTATAACAAAAAAATTTTACTTTTAATAGTATTTATAGTAAAATTATTCTTGGTGGTAATATGACTAGGTTGTTAATAAAATTAATTAAGTTATATCAAGCTACTCCATTATCCTCTCATAACAGATGCAAATACATACCAACTTGCTCCAACTACTTGATAGATGCTTTGAATGAATATGGTTTTGGATATGGTTTATTATTAGGAATAAAAAGAATACTAAGATGTAATCCCTTATTTAAAGGTGGTTATGATCCGGTATTAAAGAGGGAGAAAATATGAAAAAGATTTTATTAATTATCAGTTTGATTTTTATACTTATAACTAGTGGATGTATTAAAAGAGATGATTTGGAAGATATAACAATATATACAACTATATATCCAGTACAATATGTTACTGAGAGATTATACGGATATAATTCAGAAGTATTGAGTATATATCCAGATGGAGTTAATCCAAAAAAATATACTCTAACTAAAAAACAGATAAAAGATTATAGTAAATCTGCAATATTTGTTTATAATGGTCTTTCAGATGAAAAAAATATTGCTAGAGATTTTATTAATAATAATAAAAATATAAAAATTATTGATGTTTCTCAGGGTATAAATATTAATAATGATGTAGAAGAATTATGGTTAAATCCTACTGATTATTTAATGCTTACTCAAAATATTAAAAATAGTTTAAAAGAGTATATCAGTAATAAATATATTAAAGAAGAAATAGATAAAAATTATGGAGAAGTAAAAATAGATATTTCTGAAATAGATGCAGAATTAAAAAGAATTGCAGAAAATGCTACATCAACTACAATAGTAATTTCAAATAATTCTCTTAAATTTTTGGAAAAATATGGATTTAATATTATATCTTTAGATGAGGATACTGTTGATAAATCTACTGTTTCCAAAGTAAAAAATCTAATGAATAATGGTAGTATAAATTATATTATAACTTTAGATAATGAAACTACTTCAGATACTGTTAAGAATTTAATATCTACTGGAAAAGTTAAGGAAGCTACTATTAAAACTATAGCTACATTAACTGATGAGCAAAGAAAAAATAAAGATACATACATGACTATAATGAATGAAAATGTAGAATTAATAAAACAAGAATGTTATTCGTAATATTCTTATTTTTATTGACTTAAAAGTAGTATTTATGTATAATTTAATAGTGTCCTGGAGTAGTACTCAAGAGGCTGAAGAGGCGCCCCTGCTAAGGGTGTAGATCGGGTAACTGATGCGAGAGTTCAAATCTCTCCTGCTCCGCCATAAGAATTTGAAATAGATATGCATATAACATATCTATTTTTTCTTGTAATTTTCACTCTTTTAATTTACTAAATGCTACTTTACCAACTAATGTTTTTGGTAATGAATCTCTATATTCATATTCATGTGGCAATGAATATTTTGCTATGTTTTTTTCACAATAACTTTTAATTTCTTCTTTTAATTTATCATCAAGTTTAAAACCTTCTTTTAAAACTATATATGCTTTAGGGACCTCTTCTTTATATGGATGAGGAATTCCCACTACGTAAGATATTTCAATAGCAGGATGACTATTTAATATTTTTTCTATGTATGGCGGGTATACATTATATCCACTAGATACTATAAGTCTTTTTAATCTTGTTTTAAAAAATACCATACCATTTTTATTCATATATCCTATATCACCTGTATGAAGCCATAATTTACCATCAGAATGATATTTTAAAACATTTTTAGTTTCTTCTTTTTCATCTAAATATTTTATCATTACTGAAGGACCAGATATACATATCTCTCCATCTTTATTTGGTTTAACTGTATCTATTCCACCTATCTTAACTATTTTATATAGCATATCAGGAAAAGGTACACCTATACTGCCTTCTTTATAGTAGAATCTAGGGGTCAAACAACTAGCACCAGTACATTCAGTAAGTCCATAACCTACTCTTATATTGGCTTTAGAGCCATGTTTGGCTAAATAATCATTTACTCTTTTTCTCAACACTGGATTTAATATATCTCCTCCACAAACTACAGTACTAACTGAAGTCATATATAAAGGATTTCTAGTTTTACTATTAACTAAAGCTTCATACATAGTAGGAACTCCAGCTAAGAAATTAGGTTGATATTTTTTTATTATTTTTGCAAACTCTTTAGCTTTAAACTGAGGAACCAATATACATTTCATTCCTGCATGTAGTGGTGTATGAATGCTTACA
>CAYTXQ010000016.1:4935-15188 GCA_964441535.1 uncultured Muribaculaceae bacterium | reverse complement strand
ATTGAATAAGACTTTCTTTAAATCATACTATAAAACTGATAAAGAAGTAAAAATACCAACACCATTATTTTCATATTATATTAATAAAAAGAACAATGACGTAACATTCTATACTTTTAGAGATTTTAATAATGCTCAAAATATAATAAATAATTATATAGAAAATTTACAGTCATGTTATGATGAAAGTTATTTTTATGATAAAAATATAGATATAACAATAAGTAAATATTATGTTGAAGATGATTTTCCATTAAATAAAATATATTTAAGTTACATTCTTGGTGACTATTGTAAAAACGAATATGTTTTAGATATTGATTGGGTTACTTTATTTAAAAATAATGCCAATATTACGGCAACCGAAATAGAAAAATGTATTGTAAAAGATAACAATATAAATTGTGACTATAAAAGTTTAAATAGTTCTACTGTTAATAATTTTTTAAATTATATTTCACAAGATTCTGCGAAAAGAATAGATAATTATAAAAATGTGGGTTATGATCCACAAAATAATTATTATAATATTTTGATTTATTATACTTTAAATAATGAGTCATATACATTAGAAATTTTTAATTATAAAGAAAATATTGCATTTAAAATAACAGATAGCGATGATCATTCTAAAAATGCTATATATAATATAAAAGATTCAAATATAACAATATTTGAAAATATTTATAATACTAATAACTAATAATATGTTATACTAAATAGGTAATTTGGAGGTGTAGTTATGAAAGTATATAAAAAATTATTGCCAAAAGGTGTAAGAAAAAAATTTGAAGTTAAAATTGGCAGAAAAATTAAAATTGTAAACAGTTTATATGATAAGAAAAGTAAAAAGAAGTAACCAAACGGTTATTTTTTCTTTAATAACAGATATAATGAATATAAAGGATGATAATAAATGATTGATATTAACGATGAATATCATAAAATAATAATTATTTTATTAAAAAGTTTGGAAGCTAAAAGCAAATATTATTTAGTAACTAAACTTTTTGAAAATAAACTTTATATACAGTATGCTCAAGGAGAAACCAAAGGTTTAATAATAGATGCTATTTTTGATATAGAAGGTAATTTAAATTTTTATTACTATTATTTAGGTGAATCGGTTGATGTTACAAATAATGTTTATAAACAAGTGGATGATATTATGCTGGTAAAGAGAAAGAAAATTAAGTGGGGTACAATGTCAGAAAGAAAAAAAATAGAAGAAGCTCAAATAACAATAAAACGAATGTTTTTTTCTAAAAAAATAAAAGAAGAAAATAAAATAATTATTGAGCAATCAAAACAAAAAATAATGGAAATTCAAAATTCAATCTTAGAAGGATTAGATTTATTTGAAAATTCCATTGAAATGTTAAAAAAACGATTAGATCTAGAAGAAAATAATTTTGATAGTTATCAATATAAAAAATTATAATATTTATGAAGTGTTTTTGTTTTTAAATCTTTTTTTAATTAGAATTAATAATGTTATTAAAAACATAATAATTATAAGAACAATTCTTATATATAAAAATACTGTGTTTGTTATTTCATTAAATTGAGTACTATTTGTAAACAACTTTTCTACTAAATATAATAAAGATAAGGAAATTATTATTATTCCGTATTTATTTTTTGTTATCTCAAAGGAATTTGAAAGAAAGTATAAGTCAAAAGCCAAGAAGAAAAACAATCCATGTACCCATTGTATAGCTATAACGTTCTCAATTTGATCTATAAAATTAAAGAGCTCTAATCTTTTTAATACTATATATTCTGGATATTGATATAATTCCATTAAATGTATTCCTAATACACCAATATCAATAAACATTACAACGCATATTACGAATCCAGCCATTAAATATCCTATAATTATGTATTTAGTAGTATTGCTAGCATTTATTTTACTTTTAGGAACCATTAATATTAAAAACATAGTAGAAACATTTAATACACAACTTTTTAAGGAGGCTAAAAGCACATTACCTAAATTATTATCTAAAACAGGTTTTATATTATTAAAGTCAATTTGACCAATTAATCCTATAGTGGCTATTGAAAACAAAACCAAGTTTACTATTGATATAAAAAATCCTATCTGAAATATACTGTTTATACCTTTAAAATTTATAAAGATAGCAAGTAATAGAAATACAATTTTTATTAATACAGGAGGTGTTTCAGAAAGAAATTGAGAAGTTATAAAATTATAAATTATATATAAAGCGGACAACTCCATTGAATAAAAAATAGCAAATATTATGAGATTAATTAGAAAACCAATTTTTTTACCAAAAAGAGATATTACTTTATCCTTAAGAGATAAATCTTCTTTATAATTATGAATTGTAATAAATAAGTACAACCATAATAATCCAAAAACAAATGTCAAAATCACCGCAATCCATAAATCTACTTTTGCGGTTTTTTTTAATATAAAAAATCCTATACCTAAAAAAGATGTGATTATTATATTAGAAAATACAATTATATAACTTATAAGGTCTATTTTTTTTGTCATCTTTTTATCACCTTTATTAAATTACCTTTTTTTCTTATATTTATATTAACTTTAACTTTTACATCAATATCCTTTAAATCTGGTTTATATTTTCTATAATATTTAGGTTGATTTTTATATACTAAATCTTTCAACCCTATAAAATCTATATTTTTTTCTTTAGAAAAATCAATTAATTCTTTAATGTCTTTTTTAATCTTTTTATTAATTTTGGATTCTATCATATCTATAGTTTCATTTTTTTCTAAATTTAATTTACAGGTAATTTCATTTAAATTAGCGTTTCCTAAAATGGTTACCGTTATTTTATTGTTATTAAATTTATATTTTGTCTTAGTAGAAACAACTTCAGAAACGATATAATCATTTTTGTACTTAAAACTTATTATGGTGCTTACAATTTTTTTTCTTAGAAATGATAATGCTATTCCTTGTTTTTCAGTAAGATAATCAACTAATTTATCATCTTTAAAGTAAGCCATATTTGAAACAACAACTTTATTATTTATTTCAGAAGTCTTTAGATTATCTTCCTTTTTACCTTCTTCAACACTTCCTTGTATTTTTATTGATGGAATTGTTATTTGTGTTTTTTTATTTAAATATGAACTTACCATTTCTTCAAATGTGGTGGATATGCTTGATCCTAGGAATTTTTGTTCATCTTTTATACTTTCTGTTATGTAATTGGAATTTAAATTTTCTAAAGGATTAATTATCGTTAAAACATTTTCAGCCGTATTATCTTTTACAACTGCAACCAAAAATTGTTTTCTTGATTCAGTATCTCTAATTGAAAAATCTAATATATCAAAAATTCCGTCTTTAGCTAATTCTTCTCCAATTAAGAAAAGTGCTATGTGATTACCATAAACCCTTTTTGGAGATTCTAAAACTATTTTTCTAAATGCTTCTTGCATTGTTTTTCCTTCGCTTGTGTAGATAGTGTAATTAGGTAAACTGCCTGAAGAGCTGGTTTCTGTTTCATTTTTTTGGGTATTTATAAATTGTAATGATAATTTTATACCCTTATCGCTTTTATCTAATCCTACAGCACTCGTTATTGCCATATCACTTAATTCTCTATAATTGTAGCAACCAGTAGAAAAGACACATACTATAAATAATATTAATAATTTAATTTTTTTCATTTTTATTCTTCTTTCTTGGTAATTTTAAAATACTGTCTCTAAAACCCTTAAAATTAAAAGGTACCAAAGGAGACAAATAGTATTCTCCAAAGGTAGAAACACCACTTAATTTTATAACAAGATATAGAAAAGTCATTAGAACTCCAATTATTCCAAGTACAGTTGCACCCAACATAAATAAAATTCTATAACCTCTTATTGCTCCGATTAAATCTGGTTCAGAAAAAGGCAAAGAACTGATTGCAGTAATAGCAACAATTATAATCATAATAGGTGAAACAATTCCAGCGCTTACTGATGCTTCTCCTAAAATCAGAGCCCCTACAATAGATAAAGAACTTCCTCTGAAGGCTGGAACTCTTAAATCACTTTCTCTTAATATTTCAAAAGCGATTATCATAAGAAATGCTTCAAAAAAAGCAGGAAAAGGTACTTGGTCTCTTTGTATTGCAAAACTAATTAATAAATCAGTGGGAATTATTTCTTGATTATAAGTAATTAAAGATATATAAATAGCAGGAGCTAATAAAGAAATAAACAACGCAATATATTTTACTGTTCTAGTAAAACTTATAATTGAGTCTTTACTCATAAAATCTTCTCCTGATTTTATGAAATCATTTAAAGTGTTTGGAAGAATGAGTGCGTAAGGACCATTATCTACAAGTATTACTATTTTTCCTTTTAATAAAGCATGTGTTACTGTATCTGGTCTTTGTGTAGATAAAATTGTGGGAAATATAGTTTTGTGTTCTTTTTCAAATAATTTCTTTAACATTCCACTGTCTACTAATCCTTTTGAATTTATTTTTTTTATTCTTCCTGTTATATTTTCTAATGTCTTAGGATCTATTAAATCATTTAAGTACATTATACCGACTTTAGTTTTAGTTTTTTCTCCTATATAATAATCATCTATAAAAAAATCATTTGATCGTATTCTTTTTTTAATAAGACCTAGATTCTTCTGATAATCTTCTACAAACCCATCTTTGGGACCTCTCATAGAGTTTTCAGTATCAGATTGGGTAACTCCTCTGGAAAGATCTCTTTTTGCTTCCAATGATAAATATTCTTTTTCATTATTTACTGTAATTATAGTAAATCCAGAATTTAAATAAAAACAAACGTCGTCATAAGAATTTAATTTTGAAACTTTAAAATTACTTATATTATTTTCTATTTTGTTTATAATATCTTTATTTTCAAATTTAATAGTATTTAAACTTCTTATAATAAAATCTGATATATTATCACCTGCAGATAAAGATTCTGAATATACAATATTAATTGTATTTTTTCCTCTCTTTATTTTTCTATATATTACATCAGTAGTTTTAATTTCGCTTTTTAATCTGTTTATAATATCTTCCATAGAAATTCCTCCATATTTTTATTATGTTCTATATAATGTAAAATATATTATAAAAAGTAGTATAATTTTAAAATTTGTATTATAATTATCATATAAGAAAGAGGTGTTTAAATAAATGGCAAAAAATATAGAGTGTCCTGAATGTAAAACTAGCAATACTTCTAAAACTAAATATTGTAAAAACTGCGGTCATTCTTTTGTAAAAGGGGAAACTAATATTACAGTTGATAGAATTCAAGTATATAAAATATTATGTTATATCAGTTTTCTATGGATAGTAGCATTATGTGTCCCTGAAAGAAAAGATAAAAAACTTCAGTTTCATGTAGGTCAAGGACTAGTTTTATCAGTTTTATCAACAATTGCAGGTATAGTATTTGAAATAGTAAATTCTATAATTAAAAGTGCTCTAACTTATGATAAAACTAAATACATATGGGGTATAGCTTATAAAGAAACAGTTACTAGTCCAGTAGCCGGAGTTATAGCTACAATATTGTATTTAGGATTATTTGTTGGTACATTGTATTTTGCTATAAATGGTATTAGAAATATTTTAGATGATAAAGAAAAATCTTTACCATACATAGGAAAATATGGCGAACAAGTAAAGAAACTAATTTTTAAAAAATAAAAAATGATTAATTTAAATTATTAATCATTTTTTTGTGTTTCAAATTGACTATAATATAGTTTTTTATAGAAGCCATTTAATTTTAATAGTTCTTTGTGTGTGCCTTTTTCTACAATATTGCCATGATTCATAACCAATATTAAATCAGCGTTTTTAATTGTAGATAATCTATGTGCTATTATAAAACAAGTTTTATCTTTCATTAAATTATTCATTGCTTTTTGTATTAAAACTTCAGTTCTAGTGTCAACGTTCGATGTAGCTTCATCTAATATTAATATTTTAGGATCTTTTAATATAGTTCTTGAAATTGCTATAAGTTGTTTTTCTCCTTCAGAAATATTATTTCCTTCTTCATTTAATGTGAAATTGTAACCGTTAGGCAAAGTGTTTATAAAATGATCTACACAGGCAAGCTTGGCTGCGTTTTTTATTTCTTCTAAGGAACAATTTTGTTTACCGTACATAATATTATCTTGAATAGTGCCCTCAAATAGCCATGTATCCTGAAGAACCATACCTATTTGTTCTCTTAAATTATTTTTTGATAATTCATTTATATCAATTCCATCTATTAATATTTTACCTTTTTTTAAATCATAGTAATTCATTAAAAGTTTTACTATTGTAGTTTTTCCTGCACCGGTAGGCCCTACTATTGCAATTCTTTTACCGGGAGAAACATCTATATTAAAATCATGTATTATAGTTTTATCTCCATATCCAAAATTAACATTTTTAAATTCAATATGTCCTTTCAAATTATTACTATCAATTTTATTAATAATTAAATCTTTTTCATTCTCTTCTTCTAAATAATTGAAGATTCTTTCACTAGCAGATATTATTTGTTGAAAAGTTCCAGTTAAAGCAGATAAATCCGCTAAAGGACGATTAAATGTCTTTGCATATTGGACAAAGGCTTGAACTTTACCTATTGTTAATCCTTTACCTTTAACTATTAAATAGCCTCCTAAACCACAACCAACTACATATCCTAAATTTCCTAAGAATCTTAGTAATGGCTGAATAATAGAAGAATAGAATTGACTTTTCCATGATGATTCATACAAAGTTTCATTTAAATTATCTAATTTTTTAATTTTCTTGTTTTCCAAATTATATAGTTTAATAGTTGTATGACCTGCATAAGTTTCTTCTATATGTCCGTTAATATGACCCAAATATTTCTGCCTCTGATCAAAATATTTTTGACCTTTCATTATAAATACTATTAGTATTAAGAAACATAAAGGGATACTTAATAACATTACTAATGTAAGCAGTAAACTTATTCTAAACATCATATATAAAGTACCAAATAATAATATTATAGAACTTACAATACTTGTTAGACTTTGTGATAAATTATTAGTTAATGTATCAACATCGTTTGTAATAAAACTTAATATTTCTCCATTAGTATTTCTATCAAAATAACTTAGTGGCAACTTATTAATCTTATTATTAATTTGTTTTCTTAAGTTGTAACCTATCTTATAACTTACTTTACTCATTATAAAGCCTTCTAGTATTCCAGCTATTGAACTTATAACTAATATACATAATGTTTCTATTATAAGTTTAACTATTGTTTGAAATGCTGAATGTTCATAAGTTATTCCAGTTATTATTTTATCAGTAATCTCTCCTATGATGTTAGGGATAAGAACACTTGTAGAGGAAGATACTATAGCTAATACAAAAGATATTACTATATAGGTTTTATACGGAGATATATATTTTAATAATTTTTTTAAATTCTTTTTAAAATCTTTAGGTTTTTCATTAACCATCATTCTGTGTTTATGCATACTATATCTCCTCCTTTGATAGTTGAGATAAAGCAATTTCTTTGTATATCTTGCACTCTTTTAATAAATCTTTATGTTTTCCAATTCCAACAATTTTTCCCTTATCAAGAACTATAATTTTATCTGCATTCATTATAGAACCAATTCTCTGAGCAATCACTATGATTGTGTTTTTACTATAATGTTTTTTTAAGTTATTTCTTAATGAAGCCTCAGTTTCATAATCTAAAGCTGAAAAAGTATCATCAAAAATCATAATAGGAGCATTTCTAACTAATCCTCTTGCAATAGATAGCCTTTGTTTTTGACCTCCTGATATATTTGTAGCATTTTGGGCTATATCAGATTTAAATTTATTTTTTTTCTTATTTATAAACGAAATAGACTCACTATTTTTAGAAGCGTTTATTATATCTTCTTTAGTTAATTTCTTTTTTCCATCTTTTATATTAGATTCTATAGTACCAGAAAAAAGTATTGCTTTTTGAGTCATAAACGATATATTATCTCTTAATGTTGTTATATCAATATCTTTAATATTAATTCCATCAATTAATATTTCTCCTTCTGTTACATCAAATAATCTTGGTAGTAAGGTAACTAAAGAAGATTTACCACTACCGGTTCCTCCTATAATGGCTATGGATTCACCTTTATTTATATCAAAATCTATGTTTTTTAGAGTATATTCTTCAGAACCAGGATATTTAAATGATATATTTTTAAATGATATGTTTCCATTAATATTAAATTTCTTTTTAGAATCGATAATAGTATTTTTACTATCAATAACTTCTTTTATTCTATTAAAAGATACTAGGGCTCTTGGCATTAATACAAATATTATTGAAATAAATAAAAATGACATTAATATATCTGAAGCATATTGTATAAATGCTATCATATTTCCAACTTGAATAGTATTAGTAGCTTCTTTTGCTACTATCCATATTATTGCTATGGAAGTAGCATTCATAATAAATAATAGTGCAGGATCTAGTAAAGCCATTGCTTTATTTATAAATAAGTTGGTTTTAGAAAATTCGTCATTGATATTGTCATAACTTTTTTCTTCATAAGATTGTTTATTTAAAGATCTTATTACTAAAACTCCATTTAAATTCTCTCTTGTTTTTTTATTAATTTTATCGATTAATTTTTGAAGTAGATTGAATTTTGGTACTACAACTTTAAATACTAATAATAGTAATATAAATATAACTGATAAAGTTATTAACATTATGATAGTAAGAGAATTCATTCCATTACTTTTTTGTATTGCTTTTATAGTGCCTCCAATACCCATAAATATAGTGAAAGAAATCATTTTAAAAAATATACTGCAAAACATTTCAACCTGGTTAATATCATTGGTACTTCTTGTAATTAAACTAGATGAATCAAATTTATTAATTAACTCAGTGTCCATTTGCATAATTTTACTAAAAGATTCTTTTCTTAAATGTTTAGTAAATTTTGCGCTGAAAACAGCAGAAAAATAATTTGATATTATAGCAAAAACAGTACCTATTAATGATACTGCTAGCATTAATAAACCTACTTTTTTAATATAATTTAAATCTAACTTAACAATACCAAAACTTACTATATCGGACATATATTCAGGCAATTTCAAGTTAGATAAAGCCTGCAGAAAAGTTAATACAATCATTGGAATTAATAATTTCCAGTATTTTTTAATAGAATATTTAATCATTTTTATAACTCCTTATATAAATTATATATGTTTTATGAATTTAATTCAATTTTTTCTTTCTTTTTACTAAATTAACTTATATAATAAATGATTAATAAATTAGCTAGGAGATTTGTTGTGGAAGAAAAATTAATAAAAATATTTAAAAATTATTTTGGAGAAATTAATTCTAACGAAAAATACTTTGTTTTTGAATATGAAGAAAATAGTTGGATAATTAAAGAAGAAAATAAATATCTTATTTTTAATATTTTTGATTCAAAAGAAGAAAGCGTATACATCACTACAGATAAAAATGAAAATATTATTTCATTATTTGGAGATATTATAGGATTCTCATTTAATGAAGAAGGCAACTTTTCATTTGGAGATAATTTAGATAATGGAATAACTATACATTTTACGAAGTATGATACTGAGGAAACTATCGAGGATTATTTAATTGTATTAACAGTAAGTAAACGAAAAAAAATGTTGTTAGAATGGTTTTGTCCGAAAATTTTAAAAACTGATAAATTTGGCAATAAAAATTTATACATAAATCCTAATAAGTTTACAACTAATCCTAATCGGATAGCTTATTACAGACATATTATTAGTTTATTTAATGGTAAATTTAAAAAAGCTAGCAATGAATATTTAATGAGTGCAAATCACCGATATAGTGATGGAGTTTATTATCCTTCATTTAGATTTGATGATTATGGAGTACATCAAAATATTTTAGGATTTATTTTACTTGAAGATATAAAAAAGAAAATAGAAAAGTTTGGAATGAATTATAATGCTGTTCAAGAAGTTATAGATATTTTTAACCATGAAAATGAATATGTTAATAGTTTACAAGATTCGATATATAATTTTAATAAATATTTAAGAGAAAACGAACCAATAAAACTTGTAAAGAATAAATAAGTTTATTGATTTTCTCAATTAAAATAAGTATACTTAAATAAATGGAGTGATAATAATGAGAGAATATACAGATCAAGAACTAGTAAGAAGAGAAAAATTAAAGGAAATTTCAGAGAT
>CAYTXQ010000016.1:0-4835 GCA_964441535.1 uncultured Muribaculaceae bacterium | reverse complement strand
GGAGAAAAAACAATTAGAGCAGAAAGCTTTGAATTTTTAGGAAAAGCACTAGAGCCTCTACCTGAAAAGTTTCACGGACTAGCCGATCAGGAATTATGTTATAGAAATAGATATGTGGATTTAATAATGAATGAAGAAACTAGAAAAGTATTCTTGATTAGATCAGAGTTTATTAAAGAAATTAGAAATTATTTAGGAAACTTAGGTTATATAGAAATTGAAACTCCAATATTAAGTAATAAGCCTTCTGGAGCCTTAGCTAAACCTTTTATTACACATCATAATGCTTTAGATCAAGATTGTTATTTGAGAATTGCACCTGAAACTTATTTAAAAAGAGCTATAGTGGGAGGATTTACTAAAGTTTTTGAATTTGCAAGATGTTTTAGAAATGAAGGTATGGATACTTCTCACTTACAGGATTTTACTATGCTAGAAGGTTATGCAGCATATTTTAACTACAGAGATAACATGAAGCTAATGGAAGATATGTTAAAAACTACTATTAAGAAAATATTTGGAACTTTAGAAATCCAAGTTGGAGATAAAATGGTAGATTTAGATCAGGAGTGGAAAGAGAAGACTTTTAGAGATTTAATATTAGAATATTCACCAATAGATATAAATATTTATAATGATAAGGAATCTTTATTAAAGGCTATTAAAGATAATAATGTTGAAATAGATAGTGAAGTTCCATTAGAAAATTTAGGATATGGAAATTTAGTTGATCAGTTATATAAAAAAGTAGCAAGACCCAATATAGTAGATCCTATATTTTTAATAGAGCATCCTATAGAGTTATCTCCTTTAGCAAGAGCTAACGATAATAATTCTAAAGTTACTGATAGATTTCAAATAGTTATTAATGGAGCAGAAATGTGTAATGCTTATTCAGAATTAGTTGATCCACAAGAACAAGAAAGAAGATTATTAGAACAATCTAAATTAAAGGCTTCAGGAGATGAAGAGGCTATGCCTATGGATTATGATTATATAGAAGCTATGGAGTATGGTATGCCTCCTATTAGTGGATGGGGTATAGGAATTGATAGAGTAATTCAACTTTTAACTAATAGTTATAATATAAAAGATGTAGTGTTATTTCCTTTAATGAGACCTAAAGATTAAAAAACGTATAAAAAAAGATGACAACATCTTTTTTTAGTGGTATTATTTTTATAAGGAGGAGAGTTATGAAAAAGTTTTTTGAAAAGTATGACTTATTTAAAATTATAGGAATACTATTAATTGTTTCAGTAATTCTAACTTGGTTCATACCACAGGGTCAATTTGATGGTTCTGCAATGGCTATAGGAGACATAACAAGAATAGGAGTAAATGATTTCTTTCTATATGGAATGTTATCATTATATTACTTTGCAGTACTTGTAACTTTCTTGTTAATCTTAGGAGGATTTTATGAGCTTCTATCAAAAACAAGTAGTTATCAAAGTCTAGTTAATAGACTGGTAAAATTCTTAAAAGGAAAGGAAATTGCGTTTGTATTAGTAACTTCATTTATAATAGCTGCTTTAACATCTATTAGTAGTGAAGTATTCCATTTGTTTATATTTATACCATTTGTTATAACAATAGTAATGAGATTAAATATGAGTAAGATAACAGCATTTGTTACTACTTTTGGATCAATATTAATAGGTATAATAGGTTCTACATTTGGTTCTTACATAATTGAAACTGAGTATTTAAGTTATTATTTCGAATTAGGGATAACTTCAGCTATTTGGTATAAAGTCGCATTATTTATAGTTACATTTGCTATAGTACAATTATTTAATTTTTTACATATTAAAAAAACAATTAATAAGAAAAACACTAAAGAAGAATTTGTAGAAAAATATGAAATTGATACTAAAAAGAAATCAAGAATATGGCCGATGGTAATATTATTTGTAATTATTGCTTTATTCCAGATATTGGGATATATAAACTGGGAATCTAGTTTTAAAGTAAAAATATTTACTAATTTTCATACATGGTTAACAGGTCTTAGTATAGGAGATGCTAAAGTAGTATCTTATATGCTTGGAAATACTGTTACTGCGTTTGGCTCTTGGGATTTATATAATATATCAATAATATTATTAATTTCTACATTTATTATAGGAATATGTAATAAGGCTAAATTTGATGATTATCTTGAGAGTATGATAACTGGTTCTAAAAAGTTAGGTAAAGTTATATTTATGTTATTACTTGCTTATGTAGTATGTTTATTCACAGTAATATTCCCTACAATGCCAGTAGTAGTAGATTATTTCTCTACACTATCTAAATCATTTAATGTATACCTAAGTGGTATAGGAATATTTATTTCTTCAATATTTACTGTAGAATTAAAATATTTATTCCAATCTATTTGTCCTTATTTTGCTACTTTATTTGGTAGTGAATCTAATAACCCTGTTATTCTAATAATGTTACAATCCGTATTTGGATTTGTACAATTCTTTGCTCCAACAAGCTTAATGCTAGTTGCGGGATTATCTTATTTAGATATACCATACAAAAACTGGTTAAAGTTTGCTTGGAAAATAATCTTAGGATTATTTATAGCAGTGTTCTTAATACTAACTATAATAGCATACGCTTAATAGATAAATTACATATGAGAAATCATATGTTTTTTTATTCTTAATATATCTTTTTAAAGTAATTTTTGTTATAATAAAAAAGAACTAATTTATAGTTTAAATTTTGGGAGGTAAGAAATGAAAGTAATATTACTCCAAGATGTTAAAAAACAGGGGAAAAAAGATGAAATAATTGAAGTTAGTGATGGTTATGCCAACAATTATCTTATAAAAAATAATTTGGCAGTGCCTTATACTAAAACAAGTAATAATATTCTTAATAATCAGAAAGAGAAAAGACATTTGCAAGAAGAAGAAATAATAAAACAATGTGAAATTATAAAAAAAGGGCTTGAGAATAAAGAGTTAAAATTCATTGTTAAAGTAGGTAAAGATGATAAGTTATTTGGAACAATTTCTTCAAAGCAAATAGAAGATAAACTTAAGGAAATGAATTTCAATATTGATAAAAAGAAAATCAGTATTAAAAATCCTATAGATTATTTAGGATTTCATAATGTAGAAATAAATTTACATAAAAAAGTAGTATTTAACATTAGAATTAATGTTGAAAAGAGGTGAGATTTATGGAACGAAAAGTTCCTCAAAATAATGAAGCAGAAATGGCAGTTTTAGGTGCAGTATTTTTATCTACTAGTTCTTTAGATAAAGTAAGTGAAGAATTAACAAGAGATATGTTTTATTTAAAATCTCATCAATTAATATTTGATACTATTTTAAGTTTAAGAGAGAATAATATTCCAATAGATATAAAAACAGTAACAGATGAACTTGACAAGAAGAAGAATCTTACTTCTATTGGAGGAGTAGATTATTTAATAGAAATAGTCGATTCAGTAGGTGTAGCTGCCAATTTAGAATATTATATAAATATTGTGAAAGAAAAAGCGGTTTTAAGAAGTTTAATTGATAATGCTACTAGTATAGTTACTAGTGCATATGAAAGTACAGATTCTTTAAATGACATATTAGATGAAGCTGATAGAAAAATATCTAATGTAATAAAAAATAGAAAGACTAGTGAATTTCTTCCTATAAGTAAGGTTATAAGATCTACACAGGAAAATATAGAAAGACTTGCTAAAAATAAAAGTAATATAACAGGACTTGCTACTAATTTTTATAGATTAGATGAAATTACTGGAGGATTACAACCTAATACTTTAACTATAATTGCAGCAAGACCTGCAATGGGTAAAACTGCTATAGGTCTTAATTTAGCAACAAATGCTGCATTAAACAGTAGTGCTACAGTAGCAATTTTCAGTATGGAAATGGGTGCTGAACAACTTGCCATAAGAATGATTTCTTCAATTGGAGGAGTGGATTCCAGAAAAATTGAAAGAGGTATTTTAGAAAATGCAGATTGGAAAAGAGTAAATGAAGCCATGAGTCAGTTAGCAGATTCTAAAATATTTATTGAGGATGCTTCTGGAATGACAGTATCTGAAATAAAAGCAAAATGCAGAAGGCTAGCTAATAGTGATACAGGTCTAGATTTAGTGGTTATTGATTATTTGCAATTAATACAGGGATCATCAAGATATGCCGGTAATAGACAGCAGGAAGTCTCTGAAATATCAAGATCATTAAAGATGATGGCTATGGAATTACATATCCCAGTAGTGGCACTAGCTCAATTATCACGAAGTGTTGAATTAAGAGAAAGTAAAAAACCTACATTAAGTGATTTAAGAGAATCTGGTTCTATAGAACAGGATGCAGATATAGTATCATTCTTATATAGAGAAGATTATTATCAAAAGAATTATGACCCTAAAAATACAAATTATATATCTGAAGCAGAATTAATTATTGGAAAGAATCGTAATGGAGTTACTGGTACAATAAATTTAATATTTGAAATGAATTATAGTAATTTTAAGAATGCTTTAAGAACTGAAGAATAAAAACAAGAAAGAGAATAGTAAATATGAAAAAAAGTAATATAATTTTTACAACAATATTTACAATAGTTGTAGGTACTATTGTATTTTTAGCTGGATTTACTATTAAAAGTGGAGAAAAACCTCTAACTGTATATAATGTTTTTTTAGATGGCAACAAAATAGGAACAATTCTTGATAAAGATAAATTATATAATCTTATTGATCAGGAACAGGAATCTATAAAGAAAAAATTTAATGTTGAGAAAGTATATCCTCCTAATAGTTTGAAAGTAGTTAAGCATATAACTTATGATAGAAAAGTAAATAA
>CAYTXQ010000015.1:0-16652 GCA_964441535.1 uncultured Muribaculaceae bacterium | reverse complement strand
TTTCAATATATGTTATAATTTTTTTGGTGAATTTTATGCTACAAATTAAAGATTTAACAGTGACTGCTGATAATAAAAAAATATTAGATAAATTTAATTTAGATATATTAAATGGAGAGATTCATGTTATTATGGGCCCTAATGGAGCAGGTAAAAGTACTATATGTTCTGCTATATTAGGTAGTAATGAATATATAGTAAATGGAAGTATTAAGTTTAATGATACTGAAATAACAAATATGGATACTACTTCTAGAAGTAGATTGGGTATATTTTTACTTAATCAAAATCCTATAGCTATTGAGGGAGTTACTAATGCTGAAATGTTAAGAACTGCATTATATGAAAGAACTAGTGAAAGAATCAGTATTTTTGAATTTAATAAAAAAATGGAAAGTATTTGTAATGAATTAGAAATACCTAAATCTTTTATTCATCGCAATATAAATGAAGGAATGAGTGGAGGAGAAAGAAAGAAGAATGAATTACTTCACTTATGGATGCTTAACCCTTCCTTAATAATATTAGATGAATTAGATAGCGGATTAGATGTAGATAGTTTAAAAACAGTATGTAATTCTATAAATAAATATTATAAGGAATTTACTCCTTCTATATTAATAATTACACATCATATACAGATACTAAATTACATTAAACCTAACTATGTTCATATATTAAAAGATAGTCATATTGTTTCATCTGGAGATATTCATCTTGCAGAGAAAATAGAAAATATTGGATTTAATACAATTTCCGAGTCTTTAGTAATGAGTGATTCTAATGAAAGAGAATAAAATAGTAGTAGAAAAGAATAATTCATTAAATTTAAAGGATGAGAAAATAATTTTAGATTTAAAATGTAATGATGTTATTCTAAATATAGAAGGAAAAGTTACTATAAATGAAATAGTAGATGGTATTGATAATAGAAATATAAAAATAAATTTAAATAAAAATAGTAAACTTACTTATAATAGATTTTGTAGATTAGATTCTGGAAAATGTTTAATAGATGTTAAAAATTTGGATAATTCTATAATTAATTTTAATAATTCATTTATAACCACAGATAAATATGAATTAATTATAAATAATGAATTTATATGTAATAATAGTAATAGTAGACTTAATATAAAAGGAGTGTCTGTGTTAAATGGATTAATTAAAGTAATAGTTAATGGAATAGTAAAAGAAAAAACTTTAGATAATGAACTATTAGAAGATATAAGAATTCTTACTTTGAATAATAATGAACATATAATTACTCCTAATATGATGATAGATAGTGAAAATGTTGTGGCCAATCATAATGTTGCTATCAGTGGAGTAAGTGATATCGAATTATTTTATTTGAATTCCAAAGGATTATCTTATGAAAAGTCTGTTGAACTCATTAAAAATGGTTTTCTATTAAAAAATATGGAGTTGATTCCTGAAATAAAACAAATTTTAAATTCTTAGGAGGTGATAATATGAACATAAGAGAAGATTTTCCTATGTTAGATCAAGGTTTAATATATTTCGACAATGGTGCTACCACATTTAAACCTCAATGCGTTTTAGATAAAATGAATGAATATTACGAAATATATTCAGCAAATGCTCATAGAGGAGATTATGATATTTCTTATAAAGTTGATTTAGAATATGAAGGAGTAAGAAATATAGTGAAGAATTTTATAAATGCTGAATCTTTTGAAAGCATAATTTTTACTAGTGGTGCTACTGAATCTTTAAATATGATAGCTACAGGTTTTTTTAAGAATATATTGGAACCTGGAGATGAAATAATTATTACTAGAAGCGAACATGCTTCAAATGTATTACCTTGGTATAGATTAGCAAATTCTAATGGTTGTGTTCTTAAATATATAGAGTTAGATAATAACTATCATGTTACTTTAGATAGTATAAAAAGTTTAGTAACTCCTAAAACTAAATTAATAAGTTTGGCACAGGTAACAAATGTCTTAGGAGATATAAGACCTATAAAAGATATATGTGAATTTGCTCACGCTAATAATATATTTGTAGTAGTGGATGCGGCTCAAAGTGTTCCTCATATGAAAGTAGATGTTCAAGATCTAGATTGTGACTTTTTAGTTTTTAGTGCTCATAAAATGTGTGGCCCTACAGGGGTAGGAGTATTATATGGTAAACTAGAGTTGTTAGAAGAGTTAGAGCCAATTAATTTAGGTGGAGGAATGAATGATTCTTTTGATAATGAACTTCAAATAAAATTAAAAGATTTACCTAATAGATTAGAAGCAGGTACTCCTAATATAGCAGGTGTTATAGGTTTAGGAGAGGCTATTAATTATATAAATAAAATAGGTATAAATAATATTACTAAAAAAGAAAGAGAATTAAGAGAATACTTAATAGATAAATTAATTAAAATCCCTCATATTGATATAATTAATATAAATAGTGATACTGGAATAGTAGCATTTAATGTTGATGGTATTTTTAGTCAAGATGTAGCTTGTTATTTAAATAAATATAAAATATGTGTAAGAGCAGGTAATCATTGTGCTAAAATATTAAAAAATGAAATAGGTGTTACTAATACAGTAAGAATTAGTTTATATTTTTATAATACATTTGATGAAATTGATAATTTGATAGAATTATTAAGTGATAAAAATAAAATATTAAAAGGAATGTTATAGTGGATACTGAATTAAAAAAAGAAATTATTATGGATAATTATTTAAATCCATATAATAAAGAATTACCAGAAAATATTGAAGATTATATAAAAATAAATTCTAATAATGTTTCTTGTATTGATAATATAGATTTATATATTTTAATAAAAGATTATGTAATAAAAGATATTAAATTTGTAGGTGAAGCATGTGCTATATCGACTTCATCAACTTCAATAATGATACAAGAATTAATAGGTAAGTCTACTAAAGAAGCGTTGGATATTATTAATAATTTTCAAAATATGATAGAAGAAAAAGAATACAATAGTAATAAACTTAATAATGCTAATGTATATGATGAAATTTATAAGCAACAAAATAGAAAAAGATGTGCTTTATTACCATGGGATGGAATTAAAAAAGTTTTAATGAGTAATAAAACAATTGAAAAATAGAAATAATAGTGATAGAATTAATATATAAATCAATTATGAAAGATTAGTAATAAATATTTTAATTCCAAGAGAGTTAGTGTTTGGTGAAAACTAATATTAAATATTTATGAATCTACTTTCTAGAGTAGTCAATAACTACCGGATAAATCCGTTATAATAATTAAGATAAAAATAGGATGGTACCGCATACATTGCTCCTTGGCAATTATGTGGTTTTTTATTAAAGAAAGGGTGTTAATATGATTGATATTAATTTAATAAGAAATAATAAAGAAATGGTTAAGGAAAATATTAAGAAGAAATTTCAAGATCAAAAATTACCTTTAGTAGATGAAGTTTATGAACTAGATATTTCTTTTCGTGAGTTTAAAACTAAAGCAGATAATCTAAGAAATGAAAAGAATAACTTAAGTAGTGAAATAGGTTCTTTAATTCGTGAAGGAAAAAATGATGAAGTAGATGAATTAAAAAATAAAATTTCAAAGATGAATGAAGAGATTTTATCTTTGGAAGAAAAAGAAGTAGAAACAAATAAAAAAATTAAAGAAATAATGATGAAGATTCCTCAAATTATAGATTCTTCAGTTCCTTTAGGAAAAGATGATAGTGAAAATGTAGAAATACAAAAATTTGGTGAACCGGTAGTACCTAATTATGAAATTCCTTATCATGCAGATATTTGTGAAAGTTTTAATGGATTAGATAAAGAAAGTGCTGGAAGAACAAGTGGTAATGGTTTTTATTATCTTATGGGGAGTATTGCAAGACTTCATTCAGCAATGATTTCTTATGCTAGAGATTATATGATTAATAATGGATTTACTTACTGCGTACCTCCATTTATGATTAGAAGTGATGTAGTGACTGGTGTTATGTCTTTTGCTGAAATGGATGCTATGATGTATAAGATTGAAGGAGAAGATCTATATTTAATAGGAACTAGTGAACACTCTATGATAGGTAAATTTAAAGATCAATTAATAAAAGAAAGTGAATTACCTATTACTTTAACTTCATATTCTCCATGTTTTAGAAAAGAAGTAGGAGCTCATGGGCTTGAAGAAAGAGGTTTATATAGAGTACATCAATTTGAAAAACAGGAAATGATTGTAATATGTAAACCTGAAGAAACAATGGATTGGTATAATAAAATGTGGAAATTAACAGTAGATTTCTTTAGAAGTTTAGATATTCCTGTAAGAACTTTAGAATGCTGTAGTGGAGATTTAGCAGATTTAAAAGTTAAATCATGCGATGTAGAGGCGTGGAGTCCTAGACAACAAAAATATTTTGAAGTAGGATCTTGTTCTACTTTAGGAGAAGCTCAAGCAAGAAGATTAAGTATAAGAGCCAAAGGAGAAAAAGAAAATTATTATGTAACAACTTTAAATAATACAGTAATAGCATCTCCTAGAGGTTTAATAGCATTTCTAGAAAACAATACTAATGAAGATGGAAGTGTAAATATACCTATTGCTTTAAGACCATATATGGGTGGATTAGAAAAGATAGAATTAAAAAAATAAACTTCAGAAATTCTGAAGTTTTTTAAATTTTTATGATATAATTTCTTATGTGGAAGTGGTAATATGAATTTTCCAGATATGTTAGAGGCTAAAAGAAGAAATAATTCTAAAACAGAATATGTTTATTTAGAAAATAACCAATGTAATTTATATGAAAATAAAAAGTATTATATAAGAACTTATGGATGTCAAATGAATGTTCATGATTCTGAAAATATATGTGCTTTAGTAGAATCTTTAGGATTTACCCAAACAGAGAATTTTAATGACAGTGATTTAATTATTCTAAATACATGTGCTATAAGAGAAAATGCTCATGATAAGGTTATAGGATTTTTAGGTAGATGTAAACATTTAAAGAATATTAAAAAAGATCTTATAATTGCATTATGTGGATGTATGGCTCAAGAAGAAAGTGTTGTAAAAGAAATAATGTCAAAACATAAATATATTGATATTGTTTTTGGTACTCATAATATGCATGAATTTACTAATATGTTAATAAATAGAAAAGAAACAACAGATATAAATGTTTATAGTATTAATGGAAATGTATATGAGAATATTCCTTATAAAAGAGATTCTAATATTACAGCATGGATTAATATAATGTATGGCTGTGATAAATTTTGTACTTATTGTATAGTTCCATATACAAGAGGGGCTCAAAGAAGTAGAAAAAGTATAGATATAATCAATGAAATTGAAGATTTAGTAAAAAAAGGTTATAAAGAAGTAACATTATTAGGTCAGAATGTTAATGCTTATGGAAAAGATTTAGATAATGAAAAAGATTTTGCTGATTTATTAAAATTAGTAAGTAAAACTGGTATAGAAAGAATAAGATTTGTTACATCTCATCCTTGGGATTTTTCTGATAAAATGATTAATGTTATAAGTGAATATGATAATATAATGCCTTATATACATTTACCAATTCAATCAGGAAGCAATAAGATATTAAAATTAATGGGAAGACGTTATACTAAAGAAGAATATATAACATTATTTAATAAGATTAAAAAGAAAATTCCAAATGTATCAATTACTACTGATATAATAGTAGGATTTCCTTCTGAAACTGAAGAATATTTTGAAGAAACCTTAAATATTGTAGAAGAATGTAAATTTGATGGAGCGTATACATTTATATTTTCTTCTAGAGAGAATACTCCAGCAGCCAAAATGGAAGATAATGTATCTTTGGAAGAAAAAAACAATAGATTACAAAGATTAAATAAAAGAGTGAATTACTATTATTTGGAAAATAATAAAAAATTACTAAATAAAACTGTGAAAGTATTAGTACAGGGAATTAGTGAAAAAGATAGTAGTAAACTATATGGTTATACTGATACTATGAAATTAGTTAATTTTAGTGGAAATAAAAATTTAATAGGTAAAATATTAAATATTAAAATAATTAATGCTAAAAGTTTTAGTTTAGATGGAGAAATAGATGAAAGTTAAAATAGAAAAATTAGATCATCAAGGTAGAGGTATAGCTCACTATAATAATAAAATTATTTTTATACCTAATGCTTTGAAAGATGAAGAAGTGGATATTAAAATAATCAAAGAATCGAATAAATATATGGAAGGTTCAGTTATTGATTATATTAAGAAAAGTCCTAAAAGAGTTATATCTAAATGTCCTTATTTTAATATATGTGGAGGTTGTAGTCTTCTTCATATGACTTATCTAGATACTTTGGAATATAAAAAGAATAAATTAAAAGAAATATTATCCAAGTATGCTGGAATAGAAAATTTAAATATTGAAGTTATAGAAAATACCAGTCCTTTTAATTATAGAAATAAAATATCTATTAAAATAAAAGATTATAATTTTGGATTTTATGAAACATCTTCTCATAATATAGTTAATATTAAAGAATGTTTAATAGCAAAAGAAAGTATAAACAATGTAATAAAGTGTCTAAATAAATTGAAAATAAAAAATGGTTCAGTAGTTATAAGAAGTAATTACAATGATGAAATATTAATTAGTGTTATTACTAAAGATAAGAATGTTTTTAATATTGATTATTTTTCAGATATAAAATTAGTAGGTTTACTTTTAAACAATAAAATTATTTATGGAGAAGATAACTTTATGGAAAAAATAAATAATTTATTTTTTAAAGTAAGTTATAATTCTTTTTTTCAAATAAATAGTAATATAACATCTAAAGTGTTTGATGTTATATCTGATAATATTAATAAGGATAATAGTGTATTAGATCTATATTGTGGTGTAGGTACTTTAGGAATTGTTGCAAGTAAAAAAGTAAAAGAAGTAACAGGAGTAGAAATAATACCTAATGCTATAAAAGATGCTTTAATTAATGCTAAAATCAATAAAAGTAATAATATAAAATTTATATTGGGAGATATAAATAAAGTAAAGGATAAAATTAATATAGATTATGATACTTTAATAATTGATCCTCCAAGAGAAGGTTTAGATAAAGAAGTAATTAATTATATTTTAGATAAAAACCCTAAAAACATAATATATATGTCTTGTGATCCTATGACAATATCTAGAGATTTAAAGTTATTAACTAATGATTATAAAATAGAAAAAATATATTTATTAGATATGTTTTCCTATACATATCATATTGAAAGTATTTTGATACTTAATAGAAAATAAGAATTATTTGATTGTTATAGCCTTTGGAGAGTTTAACAATGAAAATTTTAATTTGATCGAATTCGACCAAATTAAAAATAATGAAGTAGGACTTACTAGATTTATCATGATTCTTAATTGTTGGAAAAAAGAATTTACTGCTATAGGAATTATTTCAAATGCTGTAATATATAAAAGTTTTAAAATAAATATGCTAATTATACATATCATATTAAATTTGTGATAAAATTAAATAGAAAATATATTAGGAGGTTAATATGTTAGAATTAATTAAAGTAATAATTATGGGTATAGTAGAGGGAATTACAGAGTGGGTACCTATAAGTAGTACAGGACATATGATATTGTTAGATCAGTTTATAAAATTAGATGTTTCATCTAAATTTATGGAAATGTTTAGAGTAGTAATACAATTAGGAGCCATTATGGCTGTTGTAGTATTGTATTTTAATAAGTTAAATCCATTATCTTTAAACAAAACTAAAGAAGAAAAAAAAGATATAATAACATTATGGTTGAAAGTATTAGTTGCAAGTATGCCAGCTGCAATAATAGGTTTATTGTTTGATGATAAGATTGACGAAGTTTTCTATAATTATGTAGTTGTTGCAATAACACTTATAATATATGGTATATTATTTATAATAGTAGAAAAATATAATAAAAATAAATCTTCTAAAGTAACTACTTTAAAAGATTTGACTTATAAAACTGCTTTATTTATAGGTATATTTCAAGTACTAGCACTTATTCCAGGAACATCTAGATCAGGTGCTACAATATTAGGAGCAATATTAATTGGTACATCAAGAAATATAGCAGCAGAATTTACTTTTTTCTTAGCTATTCCTGTTATGTTTGGAGCAAGTTTACTTAAAATTTTAAAATTTGGTTTATTTTTTACTTCTTCAGAATTAATAATACTTTTAATTGGTATGTTAACAGCTTTTTTAGTATCAATATTTGCTATAAAATTTCTAATGAAATATATTAAAAATCATGATTTTAAAGTATTTGGATATTACAGAATAGCATTAGGAATATTAGTTTTAATTTATTTTTTATGTAATTAATTTACTATATTAAAAAATAATAAAAAAAATTAAATTTAAGGAGAAGTAGAAAATAATGAAAGTATTAAGTCTTAGTGAACCTTTTGCTTCATTAGTGAGAGAAGGAATTAAAAAAATTGAAACAAGATCTTGGAAAACAAATTATAGGGGAGAATTATATATTCATGCAAGTTTAAGAAAAATAAATCTATATGATATAAGAATAAATAGATTAGTTGGTTTATTAAAAGATAAAGAACTGAAGTATGGATATATAATAGCAAAATGTAATCTTACTGATTGTAAATTAATGGATGAAAAATTTATTGAAGATATAAAGAAAAATAAAAATGAGTATGATTGTGGTTTATACGAAGTAGGAAGATATGCATGGATATTGGAAAATGTTCAATTAATAGATAAAAAAGAACAAGTAAAAGGTCAATTGGGTATATGGAATTACGAAACATAATTAAATATATTATGTTTTTTCTTAATTATCTGTTATAATTATTACATAATACGAGGTGCAATATGGATAATATAAAAGAAGTTACTAGAACAATAAACAGAAAATGTAAACCATTATATTTCTTAAAAATAGTTACATCTATAGTATATAGTGGAATTTTATTAGTTACTCCTTTATTACTTTCATATTCTATAGATGCTGTTTCTATAGGAGATTATTCTAAAGGTATATTTTATATAATTTTATCTATATTGGCTATTTTAATTTATAGAATAGCTGAATATTTTAACTTACTAGTTTATTATAATTTATATAATAAGTTATTTCATGAATATAATATTGTTTCATTAAAATCTACTTTTCAAAATTCATTGTTTAGTTTATCTAGATTTACAGCAGGTAGTTACAATAACATAGTTGATGATGATGTTAATGTTATTTCCACTTATTATTCGGATTTAGTATTAAGAATTGTTCAGTTACTGCAAGTTTTTATCGTATATTATTACTTTTATCAATTAAATATATATATATTTGCTGCTACAATAGTAGTTTCAATTATAATATTAATTTATGTATACATAAATGAAAAATCAATATTTAAAACAAGTAAACTTTATAGAAAAACAGTAGATGCTAGAAAAAATCATACTTTGGATTTTTTTAATGGAATTAAAGAGATAAAAACTTTTAATATTTTTGAAATTATTAGTAGAAAAAATTTAGAAGCTTTTAAAGACTCTTATAAGGCTAATACAAAATATTCTATGAGATATAGTGTAGTTAATATAATAAGTTTACTTTTTATAGAATTATTTAGATATTCTATATTTATATATGGAATTTTACTTGTAAGAGATAATGTATTTGAAATAGGAGTATTACTTGTAATATATAACTATTATCAAAAAATTATAGATTCTTATACAACATTATTAAGTATGAATACTGATCGTATTAATTTAGGGGTTTCTTTAAATAGATTTAATAAAATATTAGAACATGCTAATCCATCATCTGGAGAAAAACATATTGAATATGAAGAATTTAAGGGTTCAATAGAGTTTAATAATGTATTATATGGATATAGAGATGATCCTACATTAAAAGATATTTCATTTAAAATTACACCTAATACAATTACAGTTATAACTGGTAAGGAAGGTTTTGGTAAAATAGGTATATTTGACTTACTAATGCGTTTTAATCATCAACATGAAGGCAATATTAAAGTAGATGATATAGATATAAATGATATTAGAGAGAACGATTATTTTAAATTAATAAGTATGTCTAGTCAAAAACCAGTATTTTTTAATGATACTATTAAGAACAATTTATTAATGATAGATCCTGATGAATATAGAATAGAAAAAATATTGAAAGAATTAAGAATAGATAAGAATGTTTTAGAATTAAAAAATAAAATGGATACAGTAATGAATAAAGAAAAATCTAACTTGACTTCTAATTTACTGGATATGTTATCAATAGCAAGAGTAATAATTAAAGATTCTAAAATAATGCTGTTTGATGAATCTATAAGTTCTTTAGAAAAAAATAAACAGAAATATGTATTAAATTATTTGAATGAATTAAAAAAGAGTCACACCATATTAATTATTTCAAGAGAAAAAAATATAATAAATATAGCCGATAATATAATAGAGATTAATGGAAATGAATTAGATTTCTTTGGACCACTTTCAAAATATAAAAGAACGAACTAATAATTGACAAAAAAAGAAAAAATGGTATAATTTTATTTATTAAAGCAATTGAAAAAGACGTTAATAATTTTATTCTATAAAGAGAACTGATATATTGGTGAAAGTCAGAATAGATAGATTATTATGAATCACTTTGGATGTGTTTTTCTGTAAAAGGAAATAACGGGCTTACTTACGTTACAAGTATAAAGAACCAATTAAGGTGGTACCACGGTTATTAATCGTCCTTTTTATAAGGATGATTTTTTATTTATAGGAGGAATATTATGGGAAAATTAAATACAAATTATGATTTTGTAAAAAATGAGGAAGAAATACTTTCTTTTTGGGAAAGTGATAATACTTTTAAAAAATTATTGGAAAAAAACAAGAATGGTAAAAAGTATCGTTTTTTAGATGGCCCTATTACAGCAAATAATCAAATGGGAGTACATCATGCATGGGGAAGAAGTGTTAAAGATTGTTTTTTAAGATATAAAGCTATGAATGGATATACCTCTCATTATAGAAATGGTTTTGATGGTCAAGGTCTTTGGGTAGAAGTAGAAGTTGAAAAAGATTTAGGTTTTAAAACAAAAAAAGATATAGAAAATTATGGATTAGATAATTTTACTAATGCATGTGTAGCTAGAGTTAGAAAGTATTCTGAAATAATTAAAAATCAATCAAAAAGATTAGGCCAATGGATGGATTGGGATAATTCTTACTATACATTAACTGATGAGAATATCACAAGTATATGGTATTTCTTAAAGAAATGTAATGAAAAAGGTATGATAAAAGAAACATATAAACCAATGCCATGGTGTGTAAGATGTGGAACTAGTTTATCAGAACATGAAATGACAGGGTCTTATCATGATGTAGAACATCAAACAGTATTTTTTAAATTACCAATACTTAATGAAGATTATAAGGCTTTAGTGTGGACTACTACACCATGGACTTTAAGTTCAAATGTTGCTTTAGCAGTTAATCCAGAATTTGATTATGTAATAGTTAAAATGCCTGATGAAGAAGATAAATTATTACTTTGTAAAGATGTATTTGAAAAGAGATTTAAATCTAATGGAGAAATAATTAAAAGTTTAAAAGGAATTGAACTAAAGGATAAAGAATTTGAAACTTGTTTTCCAGAGTTTGAATCTCAAACAGGAGTAAAACATAATATAGTTTTATGGGATGAAGTATCAAGTGAAGATGGTTCAGGTATAGTTCATATAGCACCAGGATGTGGAGCGGAGGACTTTGAATTAGGTGAAACTTTAGGATTAGATAAAATAATTCCAATAGATGAAATAGGTAATATTTTAGATG
Organism: uncultured Muribaculaceae bacterium; assembly: GCA_964441535.1. Lineage (GTDB taxonomy): Bacteria > Bacillota_I > Bacilli_A > RF39 > UBA660 > CAYNLX01. The sequence goes on along the minus strand of CAYTXQ010000015.1, from coordinate 4,784 downwards.
GTTTTGGATTTTTATCTGGTAAAAAAGCTAAAGAAGTAAGTGAAGAAATATTTGATGAATTAAAGAAAAGAAATAAGTTGTTTTTAGTTCATAATATTAAACATAGTTATCCATTCTGCTGGAGATGCAAAGAAGATATATTATTTAGATTAGTTAAAGAATGGGCTATAGATGTAGATGTAATTAGAGATAAATTAATTGAAAATGCATCTAAAGTAAAATATAATCCTGAGTATCAAGGAAAAAGAATGCAAGATTGGTTACAAAACATGGGAGATTGGAATATATCAAGAAGAAGATTTTATGGACTTCCGTTACCATTTTATTTGTGTGATTGTGGTCATTTAGAAGTAATTGGTTCCAAAGAGGAATTAAGAGAAAAGGCAATAGAACCTACTATAGTAGATAACTTAAAAGAACTACATAGACCTTGGATAGATGAAGTAAAAATTAAATGTCCAGAATGTGGTAGTATTATATCTAGAGTTCCCGGGGTAGGAGATGTATGGTTAGATGCAGGTATAGTACCATTTTCAACACTAAAATATTTTACAGACAAAGATTACTGGAAAGAGTATTTTCCAGCAGAATATGTAATAGAGGCTAATGAACAGATTAGATTGTGGTTCTATTCATTATTATTTATGAGTACTGTATTAGAAGGTTGTGCTCCATATGAATCAATCGGAACTACAAGTATGGTTGTTAAAGAAGATGGAAGTAAGTTTTCTAAATCAGATCCTAATGCATTAACTTTTGATCAAGTAGCAAATGAAAAAGGTTCAGATTCAGTAAGATATAATTATTTAGCAACAAAACCTATCAATGATGTACGTTTTGGATTTAATATGTTAGATGAAGCTAGAAAAAAGTTGATGGCTTTCTATAACATGAGTGTATTTTTTGATACTTATGCTTCCATTGATAATGTAGATTTATCTAATTATGAACCTAAAAAAGATGATTTAACTATTACTGATAAATGGTTAATTAAGATTACAGATAATTTTATAAATGACTCAAAGAAAAATATGGAAGATCATGATACAAAAAGTGTTTGTGATGATTTTGAACACTTTGTAGATGATGTAAGTAATTTCTATATTAGAACTAATAGAAGAAGATTTTGGAAAAGTGAAGATGATGTAGATAAAAAAGTTGCTTATTACACATTATTTAATGCGATTAAAAAATCTACTCAAATAATGGCTCCTTTAGTACCATTTATAACTGAATATATATGGATAAATGTTATTAAAGTATATGATAATTCTAGTGAAGAATCAGTTCATTTAAGTAATTATCCATTAGCAAGTAGATTTAATATAGAAGATACTATATTGGATATGACTTTATGTGTAAGAAATATAATAACATCTGCTTTAAGGATAAGAAATGAAAAATCTATTAAAGTACGTCAACCATTAAGTGAACTATATTTATTAAAGTCTAAATTAACAGATAATATTACTGATTATGAAAATATTATTTTAAATGAATTAAATATAAAAAATATTTCTGTTATAGATTCATTTGATAATTTAAAATCTGAATATTTAACTCTTAATTTTAGAAATGCTGGAGGATTTTTAAAAGAAAATGTTAATAAAGTTAAAGACTTAGTTAATAATTTAACTAATCAGAAAGATTTAGTTGAAAAAATAAAAAATAATCAATCTATTAAAATAGACGGTTATGAAGATTTATTAGATCCTAGTATATTTAATATCGAATATAAATCAATTGAAAATATAGTTATTGAAGAAAATGAAGATTTAAGTTTAGGAATCAATACAATAATAACTGAAGAGTTAAAGAGTGAAGGAATCTTAAGAGATATAATAAGACAATGTCAGGTATTTAGAAAAGAAGCAGGATTTAATGTTGATGATAGAATTAAAATATCATTTGAAACTGATAATAAAGAAATTTATGAAATATTAGATAATAATGCTAAATTAATTTCTAATGAACTATTAGCAGAAGTAGTTTCAAATGAAGGAACTTTTAAAAGCACTATAGAAGACACAGACTATACAGTAAAAGTAAAAATGTCATTAAATTAATTTGACTGAATATATTAAATATGATATATTAAATGCATAAATCAATGAAGAAAGACAATGTTATTTAAAGAGTTTTATAGAGACTTAGTGGTTGGTGTAAACTAAGAATAAATTAAATAATTACTACTTTCTAAGAGAACTAATAAGTTCCGGTTAAAGCCGTTATAATAATTAAGTATAAAATAGGATGGTACCGCTATCATTGCTCCTTGCGATGAATAGTGGTTTTTTATTAGAAGGAGAATTTTTATGGCAAGATATTTTGAAAAAATAAGTTTTGAACAATTTAAGAAAGATGTAGTAGATGATAAGGAACTATATACTTCTTTTAGTTTACCTAAAAGAAGTACTAAATATAGTGCAGGATATGATTTTTTCTCTTTAATTGATTATGTATTAAAACCTGATGAAAAAATCACTATTCCTCTTGGAGTAAAAGTTATGATGAATAAAGATGAAATGTTAATGTTAGTAAATAAGTCTGGTTTAGGATTTAAATATAATATTAGATTATGTAATCAAATAGGCATTATAGAATCAGATTATTATAATAACATAACAAATGAAGGACATATGTTTGTTAAGATTCAAAACGAGGGAGAAAATGATTTCATCATAGAAAAAGGAATGAAAATAGTTCAGGGTATTTTTACTAAATTTTTAACAGTAGATAACGAAGGAGATATAGATAATATTAGAAATGGTGGATTAGGATCCACTGGAAAATAGAAAGGAATAATTTATGAAATTAACTAAAGAACAATTGTTTAGAAAAAGAGAAATAGATATTCGCTTAAGAACTATACAGATAGCGGGTATTATAAATAGAAATGAAAATAATAAAGAAATGCTAGAAGAATTAAATGCTGAATTAAAAAGAATAGAATATGAATTATTCCAAATTAAAAAGATTAAAACACAAAAAAGTATAGAGGAAAAATCAAAAGAAAGAGGAATGGAATTATGATAAATATAAAAGAAGATAAAGAATTAAATATATTAAATCATTCGTGTTCTCATTTATTAGCACAAGCTATAAAATATTTATATCCACAAGCTAAATTTTGGGTAGGGCCAGTTATTGAAGATGGTTTTTACTATGATATTGATTTAGGAAATAGTTCAATTAGTCAAGATGATTTTGATAAAATTGAAAAAGAAATGAAAAAGATTGCTAAAGATGGTAAATTTATAAAAAAGATAGAACTTTCTAAAAAAGAAGCTTTAGAAATGTTTAAAGGTGATGAATATAAATTAGATTTAATTGAAACTTTACCTGAAGATGAAGAAATAAGTGCTTATACTCAAGATGATTTTACTGATTTATGTAGAGGGCCTCATGTTGAATCAACTAAATTATTAAAATATTTTAAATTATTAAAAGTTAGTGGAGCTTATTATAAAAATGATATTAATAATAAACAATTAACTAGGATTTATGGAATATGTTTTGATACAGAAGAAAAATTAAATGAATATCTTAATTTTTTGGAAGAAGCAAAAAAAAGAGATCATAGAAAACTTGGAAAAGAGTTAGATTTGTTTTGTTTTTCTGATTTAGTAGGATCAGGTTTACCATTATATACACCTAAAGGAACAATAATTAAAGATGAACTTCAGAAAGCCGTTGAAAGTATTTGTAGAAAATATGGTTTTGAAAAAGTAAGTTGCCCATCACTTGCAAATATAAAATTATTTGAAACATCAGGGCATGCTATGAAGTTTAATGAAGAATTATTTAGAGTTGAATCACCAAAAGGTCATAAAATGGTATTAAAACCAGTTCAGTGTCCTCATCATACTCAAATATATGCTTCTAAATTAAGAACATATAAAGATTTACCTATTAGATATATGGAATCAGATAAACAATATAGAGCAGAACTTCAAGGAGCAGTTGGAGGACTAAACAGAGTTTATGCTATAACTGTTGAAGATGGTCATTCATTTTGTACTACTAAACAAGTAAAACAAGAAGTAATTAACATGTGTAATATTATAAAAGATTTCTATAGTGCTATGGGTCTGTGGGGAAAACAATGGATATCTTTATCTGTTAGAGATTATGAACATCCAGAAAAATATATTGGTAACGAAGAAGATTGGAATACTTGTGAAAAAATGTTAAAAGAAGTATCTGATGAACTTGGATTAAATGCTAAAAGATGTGAAGGAGAAGCGGCTCTATATGGTCCAAAACTAGATTTTATGTTTACTGATGCTATGGGTAGAGAAATACAGATTCCAACTGTACAATTAGATTTTGCTACAGCCAAAAGATTTGAATTAACTTATGTTGATTCAGATGGATCAAAGAAGACTCCTGTTATGGTTCATAGAGCAATATTAGGGTCATATGAAAGATTTTTAGTTTTATTAATAGAACATTTTGCAGGTGCTTTTCCTACTTGGTTAGCTCCAGTACAAGTTAATATTATTCCAGTAAATAATGAGTATCATTTAGATTATAGTAACGAGCTAAAAAATTTATTAATTGATAATGATATTAGAGTAGAATTGGATAGTAGTGAAGAAAAATTATCTTATCGCATGAGAGAAAGTCAGGTTAAAAAAATACCTTATACTTTAATTGTAGGAGATAAAGAAAAGGATAATAATAGTATAAGTTATAGAAAATTTGGCAAAGAAGAAACCATAACTTTACCAAAAGAAGAATTTATAAAGTTAATTAAAGATGAAATAAAAAGTAAAACTATA
>CAYTXQ010000014.1:0-18402 GCA_964441535.1 uncultured Muribaculaceae bacterium | reverse complement strand
ACTAAAACTTTTTTGCTAAATTTGCTTAATTTAATTAGATTATTCTTTAATTTTTTCATATTTTTTCTCCTTCTATTTTTAAATATAAAAATAACTTATCTATCCTATTTTATATATCTAAATATTAACATTTAAATATACATAAGTCAATCTATTCATAATAAAAAAATAACGAATTTAATTAGTTAATCTTCGTCATTTTTATTTTTAAATTGTAATATTATAGGAGTACCTGTTAAATCAATATGTTCTCTTAATTGATTTTCTAGATATCTCCTATAACTGAAATGTACAAGTCCCTTATTATTTACTGATAAAGTAAATTTAGGAGGACATGTTCCACTTTGATTTATAAAATATATTTTTAATCGTTTTCCTTTATATGAAGGAGCCTCATGAATACTAGTAGCATTTGATATTATTTCATTTAATAATGATGTACTTATTTCTTTTCTGCTATTTTCATAAGATGTAATTATTTCTGGCATTAAAGTATGCATCCTTTTTTTAGTTTTAGCTGATAAGAATACTACTTTAGCATATGGTATAAATTGAAAATTATTTTCTATGTCTTTTTTCCATTTTTTTATATCCATATTTGGATTTTCTATTAAATCCCATTTGTTTACAGCTAATACTATAGCTTTACCTGCTTCAGTAGCATACGAAACTATGTGTTTATCATGCTCTATAATACCTTCTTCAGCACTAATTACAATAACGCATACATCACTTCTGTCTATAGCTTTTAAACTTCTTAATAAACTATACTTTTCAATATTTTCATAAATACGACCTTTTTTTCTCATTCCAGCTGTATCAATAACTACATAATCATTCTTCTCATAAGTAAATCTTGTATCAATAGCATCTCTTGTAGTACCTGCAATATCACTTACTATTACTCTTTCTTCATCTAATAAAGAATTTATTAAACTGGATTTTCCAACATTAGGTCTTCCTATAATACAAAATTTTAATACTTCTTCTTCAGGTTCCTTTGTTTCATTAAAATCTTTTACTATTTCATCTAATAGAGTTTGTATTCCTATATTATGAGAGGCACTTATTGGAATAACTGTTTCAAAACCAAGTTCATAATATGCATATTTATTTTCTTCTAATTTAGGATTATCTAATTTATTTACAGCAACTATTATTTTTTTATTTGATTTTAATAGAATATCTTTTATTAAATAATCATTACTAGTTAATTCTTCTCTACCATCCACAATGTAAACTATTACATCAGATTCATCTATAGCTAACATAGCTTGGGCTTTTATACTTTCATTAAAATCATTATTACCTAATTCAATTCCCCCAGTATCTACAAGTAAAAAAGAATGGTTATTGTGAGTGCAATTACCATATATACGATCTCTAGTAATACCAGGTGAATCATCTATAATAGCCTTTTTTTCACCTATTAATCTATTAAATATTGTGCTTTTTCCTACATTAGGTCTTCCTATTAGACATACTGTATATTTCATAATTAATCTTCCTTTTTTGGTTAATATAGTTTAACACTTCTTTTAAAATAAAGCAAATTTTATTCTAAAAAATTTGCCTCTATTGTGTTATTTTCCAATAAACATACTGTTATAATACCATTATTCATACTACTATCATCTTTAGGGTTAATTACTTTATTATCTTTATCATATTTTAAATATCCTTCTGTAACTAGATCATCTACTAAAATATTTTCACATTCATTTTCTTCTAAAGATAATTCATATTCATTATCTTCTCCCCATAAAATAGCTGCACTTTCTATTAAGGATATCTTTGTATTATATAATCTGTTATTCATTTTTTTTCTTATTTCTATTACAGATATTGATGCTGCTGAAATTAATATACTTAATATTGCTATTACTGCAAGAATTTCAATTAGTGTAAATCCTTTTCTATTTTTCATACTATTCACCTATTTTAAGTATAGTATAACAAAATAAAAAAAGCAAATAATTGCTTTCTTACATTACATTTTCTAAAATAATATTGTAAACCTCATCTCTTCCCTTTTTATTTACTGAGGAAAAGAATACTATATTATCTCCATCTTCTATTTTTAAATTATCTTTTATTATTTTTTCCTGTTTAGATTTTTGATTACTTTTAATCTTATCATACTTGGTTGCTATTATTGTAACAGGTAATTTATAATATTTTAAGAAATTATACATTAATAAATCATCTTCAGTTGGTTTAATTCTACTATCAATTATCATAAATACTCTTTTTAATATTTTTCTACATACTATATATTCTTCAATCATTAAACCAAATTTTTGTTGTAATAATTTATTAACATGAGCATATCCATAACCTGGTACATCTACTAAATAAAAACAATTATTTACTAAATAGAAATTTAAAGTTTGAGTTTTACCAGGTTTAGCACTAGTCCTAGCGTAATTCTTTCTATTAATAATAGTATTTATAAAACTACTCTTACCAACATTACTTCTACCTACTAATAAAAACTCTGGATGTATTTCTTCCGGATACTGACTTTTTCTTACTGCTTGATGAGTCAATTCTGTCGAATCAATTTTCATAAATTTAACCACCTATACATTGTATTATATTAAATTTTTAGTAAAAATGCAAATGACTATAAATTATTTCAAATTCATAGTCAATTTTAATTCTTCTATTTCATTATTAACTAATAATAAATTACAATTAATATTATTAATACAAATATAATTTATCTTTTTAGCAATTTCAATTATATAACCGTAATTTATTGTTTTTATAGATAATAATCTTTTAAGTAAATCTATTAAAAGATTAATTGTATCAATTATTTGTTTCTTTTTAGATTCTGCTAATCTTTTATATAGTTTTTGATTGTGCATTAAACTTTTCTTATAATTTATTTCTTTTTCTTCAATATTTTTATCTTCTTGAACTGCACAAGCTGATAATATCTCCTGAGCACAATCTTTTATTATTTCTAAGTTAGGCTCATCGTGCATTAACATGCCTTCTATGGCTATAATGTTCATTTTAATTATTCCTAAGTGAGACACTTGTATATTTTCCATAAAACTTCTCCTTAATTAAAAATTTTCAATATACTTTAACATATTTTTACTATTTATGCAAACAAAAAAGATAAGGTTTAATCCTCATCTCTATTATTTTCTTTTAATTTAACTAGTACTTCTCTTGGTTTAGATCCATTAGAAGGTCCTACTATACCTCTTTCTTCTAACAAATCTACTATTCTTGCTGCTCTATTATATCCTAATCTATATTTTCTCTGTAGTAATGATGCACTTATTTTACCTGTTTTAATAGTAAATTCAACTATTTCATTATATAGAGGATCATCATATTCTTCTTTTTCCTCATATGATTCATTATTAATTTCTCTAGAAGTTTCAAGGTTACTTAATCCTTCTCTATAATCAGCCATTTGTTCTTTACATGTATACTCTATTACTTTTCGTATTTCATCATCTGATATAAATGAACCTTGTATTCTTATAGGTGCATTTTCTCCCATAGGTAAATATAACATATCTCCTTTACCTAGAAGTTTTTCTGCTCCACTCATATCAAGTATTGTTCTTGAATCTATATTTGATGATACTGCAAATGATATTCTGGAAGGTATATTCGCTTTTACTATACCAGTAACTACCTCTGTAGAAGGTCTTTGAGTTGCTACTATTAAATGAATACCAGCAGCTCTAGCCATTTGAGTTATTCTCATAATTGACTCTTCCACTTCTTTAGGAGATATTAACATAAGATCAGCTAATTCGTCTATTATAACAACATAATATGGTAGTTTTTTTAATTTACTATCAGGATTCTTCTTTAATTGTTTTTCTATATAATCATTATAAACTGTTATATTTTTACATTGTTCTGAACTAAACTTCTCATATCTATTTTCCATTTCTTCAACTATTTTCTTTAAAGCAAAACTAGCCTTTTTAGGATCAGTTACTACTGGATATAATAAATGAGGCACTCCGTTATAATTACTTAATTCTACTTTTTTAGGATCTATTAGGATTAATTTTAGTTCATCAGGTTTATAACGCATTAATAATGATACTATAAAATTATTTATACATACTGATTTACCAGAACCAGTTGATCCTGCTACCAATAAATGAGGCATTTTAGTTAAATCTGCCATTTGAGTTCTTCCCATAATATCTTTTCCTAAAGATACTAAAAGTTTACTTCCTTCCATAGCCTTTGGAACACTAGTAAGTACTTCTTTTAATTTCACTTCACTTATAACAGGATTAGGAACTTCCACTCCTATTGTACTTTTTCCTGGAATAGGAGCCTGTATACGAACTTCTTTTACGGCTAATGCTAACTTAATTTCATCTTTTATACTTGATATTCTACTAACTTTAGTACCTGCATCAATTTTAACTTCATATTGAGTTACAGCAGGTCCTACATGAATTTCAACTACTTTACCCGGTACTTGAAAATCATTTAATACTCTTTCTAATATCATTTTATTGCTTTTAGTAAATTCAGTAGAGTTAATCTTACCATTACCTTTAGGATCTTCTAATAGATCTAATGGAGGTAATCTATAATCTGTATTATTATTTATGCTAGATTTAGAAAATGTACTAGGAGCATAATCTACATCTGTTTCTGTGTCTTTATATGTAGATTTTAATTCTTCTACACTGGATATAATTACTTTATTATCGTAATCTTCTTCATTATAACTATGTTCTTTCTTCAGTTTACGCTTAATACCTAATATTTTTAATATTTTCTTAAAGAAGTTTATAAAATCCATTATGGAGATATCAAATAACATTACAAAACCAAAAATAGTCATTACTATTAATACTATTCTCGTACCTGTAATATCAAATAATTTTGTAAATGCCACAGAAAATATAGCACCTATAATGCCACCACCAATATTAGAACCATAATCACTAGTAGCTGCCATAAAATTATCTATTGTAGTTTTAAATATTTCTTTTCCAACTAAACCTGCACTTTTTACATATTCCATATGTGAAAATATTAGAATTGCTAAAATTAATACATAAAAACCTGTTAATCTTGCTGAAAAAAATTTTGGTATTTTTCTTTTACTTACCATATAAAGTCCTAAAACAAAAACTGCCAGTAAAACTACAGCATACCAAGTTCCCATTAAAAATATTGCAAAATTTTTAATTATTTTACCCACTGGACCAAAAGTACCAAAACCTATAAGCCCTATTAAGATTAATAATAATCCATTTAATTCTACACTATATTGAAAAGTTTTAGATTCTGATTCTCTTGAACTTTTTTTCTTAGCCATACTATCTTCACCATAATAATTATAACTTATATAAGGGATATTTGCAAAAGAAATAAATTATAAAAATGCTTTTAAGCCATCAATGTTGTTTTGTAATGTAAATAGATGTTTATGTGCTAAATCTTTTAATTTTTTATTTATGTATTTATAATTATTTAAATCTTGGTTAATACCTATAATTCCTTTATTAATACCTTCAATCATTTGTTTAGCCATATATTTGGTATCATCATCTTTAATTGTCATAACTACAATAAATCTAGTCATCAATTTTAACATAGGACTTACATGTTTAACACTAGCATAATATCTTTTTAATAACATATATGACTCATCGCATATATTTTTATATTCCTTTATTTCTCTAACTAATTCTCTTTTAAATCTGTTATCCATTTTATAGTCCATTAAATTATTTATACCTATAATGCCCATTTCTGCATTTTGATATATAGAATTTAAAAATTCAACATCTTTATTCATAAAAAAATCACCTACCATTAGGATGGATGATTTAAATATTTTTATACTTATATTTCTTGAATAACTGCTATTATCATAGGTTTACATTCAGTTTCTTCATATAAATACTTACTTAATTCTTCTCTAATTTCCATTTTAATTCTGTTATAATCCACATAATTAGCTGAAGAATTTCTTTTTATTGTTTCTAATGATATTTGTTTGATTTTATTTATCATTTCTCCAGAGTCTTTAACATATATAAATCCTCTTGTTGTAACTTCAGGTCCAACTAAAAGTTGTTTTCCTCTTTTTGCTAAAGTAGCACTTATTAATACAATACCACTTTCACTTAACATTTCTCTATCTTTTACAACAAGTTCTCCTACATCATCACTACTTTTTCCATCTATTAATACATCTGTAACATTTATATTTTCAAAATCATCTACTAAATTACCATCAACAATATTAATTACATTACCATTCTGTTTTAGTAAAATATTTGAACTAGGTATTCCTAGATTACTAGCCAAATTAGCATTACCCACCATATATCTGTAATCACCTTTAACTGGTATATAATACTTTGGATTCATTAATTTTATCATTAACATTAAATCTTCTTTAGATGCGTGGTGTAAAATGGTTTTGTCTTTAGGAATAATTACATCTTTAGCTCCTAATACAGCAATTTCATTCTGAATTTTAACAAATCTTTTCTCATTACTGTCACTTCTTGGAACTGAAAATACTATTTTATCTGTAGGCTTTAAAGTAATAAATTTATCATATCCATTGATTATTCTTTCAATACTTGCATAAGGTTTTTCTTTGTCCTCTCCTATTAAAAGAATAGCCTTTTCATCATTAATATTGGATAAATCTCCTAAAATAGTATCATTAAAAGTTAAATATCCTTCCTTTTTAGCCATATCTATCATATTCTGAAGTTTTTTACCCATTATCACTACTTTTCTGTGAGAATTTTCTAAACTTGTAAATATTTCCTGTATTGTGTATAAATGATTAGGAAGTACTAAGAACATTAATCTTTTACTGTGTCTATTTATTGTATCTTTAAAAAATTCAGTTAATCTATGATTAGGAGATGTATGACCATTATTTTCAGAAAATACAGATTCACTGAGTAATGCTAATACTCCTTGCTTACCAACATATGCTATTTTACCTAAATCCATTTCAAAAGCGTTCGTCATAGTCGGATCTATAATAAAGTCTCCTGTGTATGCAATAGCGCCATCTTTAGTATTTAATATATACATAACAGCATCTGGTGCAGAATGAGAAACACTTATAGGAAAAACACTTACCTCTCCAAAATCCATTCTTTTATGAGGTAAAATTTCTATGATATTTTCTTCTTTGATTTCTTCAGTTTTTAAAACATATTTTGAAAATTTAGTAGCATATATCTTTATATCTGGTATTTCATTTACCAAATCATATACTGCTCCCATATTTTCATAATGTCCATGAGTTATAAATACACCTTTTATTCTATCTTTATTTTTCTTTAAGTATTCAAAATTTGGTATTATATAATCTATTCCAAAAAGATTTTCATTAGCAAATTTAAGACCACAGTCAAAAACGAATATTTCTCCATCAACATCAATTACATAGCAGTTTTTTCCATTTTCATCTAAACCACCCAAACTAAAAATTTTTATTTTGCACATAATATATTCTCTTTTCTATTTATTTAAATAAAGTTTCTTGATAGATAACATTATATCAAATAAATATACTTTTGTAAACAACTACTATTTTATCTTTTTTCGCTAATTAATTTACTTAAAAATACTATATTAATATCCTTGCTTTCAATATATTTAATTAATAAATTAATATCTTGTATACTAGCAGTATCTTTAATGAGTATTATTGAGCCATTATCTATATTATTTTTAACTTTTATTAAGTTAGAATTATTAAGAGTTAGACTAGGTTTTATCAGATATTTCTTATTAGATTTACATATATTTTTGTTTAAAGAATTTATAATGCAAATATCTTTATTTATTTTATATTTATTTAAAAGTGTTTCAAAATAATCAAAGTATTCTTTTTCAGTTTCATTGTTAATGTATTCAATGCCATTATAAAATTTAGTATCTTTATTAGAAAGTAAATCCACATTATAATTTTTATATTCTCCTAAGTATTTACTACCTTCAAATATTAAAGATATTGATTTTTTTTGTTTATTACCACTTATTATTGTTTTATCTTTATTGTCTTCTAAACTTATTTTTGGTTGTACTTCTTCATATATTAATGATTTTTCATTAAAAGTATTTATACTTTTCATATTAAAAAAACTATCTCTAACATCTATTTTAAGACCATTAAGACCTGGTATGATAGTATTTTCATCTATAATAGAGTCTACATATTCAATATTGTAGTTATTCTTTTTTGAATTTATACTTTCATACAACGGATCCTTTGTTTGTACGTAACTTATTATTTTCTCTGTATAAAAAAAACTAAATATAAGAAAAGCAATTATAAAAAAATAAGAAGTTATATCTTTCATTAAATCACCTATTAAAAATATATGTATATATAAATAAAAAAATTGGCTTTTAACCAATTTTTATTTTAATAATTTCTACTCCTCTTTTAGGATCTTCTAATAAAGTACTATATACTGTTTTATTTTTTCTCAACTCTTCAATAAACATTATCTCTTCTTTTGATAATGATATTGCTGAATATGGTTCTATATCTTCTCTAACTACAATTTTATCTACTCCCAATAAATAATCAGCAGATACTCCAAAGATATTAATAAAATCAAGAATATTTTCTAAACAAGGATTTCTAGTTCCTCTTTCATAACAACATATTGAAGATTTATCAATACCTAACATACTTGCTAATTCATATTGAGTTAAATCTTTAGATTTTCTTAATTCTCTTAAACGATCTCCTCTTAACATATACAACACCTTCTATCAGGGTCATTATATAATTTATTAATTATAAATTGTTTTAAGTTTACTTAAAGTAAATATTATTATATAATTAATTATATGAAAACATTTAATAAATTAAAAAAATTAAGAAAAGACAACGGCTATGATTATAAAACTTTTGCTAAACTAATTAATATTAGTAGTTCTTACTACTGGCAAATAGAAAATGGCAAAAGAAGACTTTATTATGATATGGCTAAAAAAATATCATCAGTCTTCAACTTAAAACCAGATGATATATTTTATGATGAAAAAGATTGAAAATTTTTAATATAAAATATAAGTTGATCTAAATATTCTCTCATCACTGCAGTATTGCATTACAAATTTATTATCTTTCCTACAAATAATTATACCTATTGTTCTATTTTGATTTATTGTTTTTACATTCTTATCAATATAATTCATATATTTTTTAATTTGACCAATGTATTCGGCCTTTAATTCTGTTATTTTAAGTTCCACTACTACAAATGAATTATAAACATAATTAAATAACAATAAATCTATATAATTGTATCTGTCTCCTAATTTTATTTTATATTCGGTTTCTATAAAGGAAAATCCATTTCCTAGTTCTTTTAAAAAATTATTTAAATCTTCTAAAATTAATTGTTTTAATAGTTTTTCAGACATTTCATTATAATTATTACTGTTTTTTATAAGTATTGGATTTTTAATAAAATCTTCTATTTTATTTTCTTCTTTAGTAATTAACTTTTTCTTAGTTTGATCATCTAATCTTTCATATTCATTGTTTTTTATTTTATTTCTTAATTCTCTTACTGATAAAGTTTGTTCAATACAAATTTCGATATAATAGTCAATTTTACTTAGATTTTTAAGCCATAATAATTCCCTGTAATGACTCCAGGTTAATTGTGAACACATTGTGTTCACTTTTTCATTGTTGAAAAACTTAACATAAAATAAGCGCATGTTATATAAATTTCTAACACTGTATTTTTTATCAATTTCTTTAATTAATCTAAGTGAGTATTTTTTAATAATTCCTTCTCCATAATGTTTACCTGCTTCAAAAAGCAATCTACCCACGTTATAGTAAGTGTTTAAATCACTTTTATTTTTTGAGTAATCTTTTACTCTTTTATATAATTCATTATTTATTAATTCTTTTTTTATTTCGTTGTAATAATTCATTTAATTCTCCTTTTAAAAGAAAAACAGATTACTCTGCTTTCTTACTTGATAGAAATGTTACTTTTTCTGCTATTACTTCTGTTGAATATCTTTTATTATTATCTTTATCTGTATAGCTTGAAGTTTCAATACGACCCTTTACTCCAACTACATCACCTTTGTGGCAATACTCCTTAGTGTTTGAAGCTACTCCATCCCAAAGAACGCATTTAATAAAATCAGTTTCATATATTCCATCGCTGTTTTTAAAAGATCTTTGAACTGCCAAATTGACTGTAGTTACTTTTTTACCATTTTCCAATTCATTTATATTTGGATCTTCTGTTAACCTTCCGACCAAAACCACCTGATTTAACATAATATTCCTCCTTTCGAGGTTTAACAATATCATGTTAAATTTATAATTGCAAAATTAAAAAATATAAATTTTATGTGTAATTTATTTACAAATTTTTATTTTTTTATAACAAAATTAACATTTTTATAAAAAAAATAACACAAAATATTTAACTTTGTATTAATTTTCTTTTAATAATCTATTTAACTCTACTGCATATTCCATAGGAAGTTCTTTTTTAAAATCATTTATAAATCCCATTATCAATAATTCTTTAGCCGCTTCTTCACTTAATCCTTTACTTGTCAGATAAAATAGTTTTTCTTCACTTACTTTTGATACTGTTGCTTCATGTTCCAAAGTAGAAGAAGTATTTCCTAATATATTTTTAGGATAAGTATTACTTTTAGATTTATTATCTAGAATTATAGTATCACATTTAATTTTAGCAACACTATTAATAGCATTTTTAGTTATTTTAGTTTCTCCTCTATAATTAGATATTCCCCCATTACTAGAAATTGATTTGCTTACTATATTACTTTTAGTATTCTTACCTAAATGAATCATTTTAGCACCAGCATCTAGTGTTTGTCCTTCTTTTGCATAAGCTATTGATATGGAATTACCTACAGAATAATCTCCTTTTAGAATACATGAAGGATATTTCATTGTTACTTTACTTCCAATATTACCATCTATCCATTCCATTAGTCCATTTTCTTCTACAATAGCTCTTTTAGTTACTAAATTATATATATTGTTAGACCAGTTCTGTATGGTGGTGTATCTGCATTTTCCATTTTTATTAACATATATTTCTACTACACCTGCATGTAAAGAATTACTAGAATATGATGGTGCTGTACAACCTTCTATGTATGATAAGTCACTTTCTTCACCCACAATTATTATAGTTCTTTCAAACTGACCTAGTCCTTCAGTATTAATTCTAAAGTAACTTTGAAGAGGTCTATCTAATTTAGTTTTAGGAGGAATATATATAAAAGATCCTCCACTCCATAAAGCAGAGTTTAAAGCAGTATATTTATTTTCATCATATTTTACTAAGTTATTAAAATATTTTTTAAACATTTCCGGAAACTTTTTTAATGCTTCATCTGTACTTAAAAATATAACTCCATCTTGCAAGTTATCTTTAATATTATGATACACTACTTCGCTTTCAAATTGATTTGATACTCCGCATAAATACTTTTCTTCAGCATGTATTACTCCAAGATCATCAAAAACCTGCTTTACTTCTTTATTAACTTCATCCCATTTAGAAGTAGTTTCTCCTACTTTTTTATAATAATAAATATCATCAAAATTAATATCTAGTTTAGGTCCAAAAGAAGGATTATCAAGTTCTAAAAATTTTTCATAAGAAGACAAACGAAAATTAAGCATCCATTCCGGTTCTTTTTTATTCTTTGATAAATTTATAATAAATTCTTTAGATAATTTTTCTTTCATTTAAATCACATTATTATTATAACAATAATTATTCTTTTAGTCTTTATTTTTTGTTTTATTTTTGATATAATCTTCTAGAATAGAGGTGTCTTTAATTATGAAACTTTATAACAATAACACTAAAAAGTTAAAACTATATATTTATAATTTAGTTTTAGATAAAAATAAAGACTACCCTAATCTTATTACTGATGTTCAAGCAGATAGTATATATGTTAAATATAAAAATGATAAAAGATTAAATTCTGAAGAAGGATTTGAAAAAATTAAATATGAAATTACATTATTAGTAAATGATTGTATAACTAATTTTTATAAAGTTAGAGAAATTAAAATAAAGTATAATCCTACTAGATGGTCAGACTTAGAACCTGCTTCTCTAATTATTGAATTAAAAATATTATTAGATATATTGAAAGATTTTGGTGAAGATGTTAAAAAAATAATTGATGCCGGATGCGGTTCAGGAAGAAATACCATTTATTTAGCAGAAAAAGATTACACTGTTGATGCTATAGAATTAGATTATGACTCTTATAATGTAACCAACAAAAACTTAGAAAATAGAAATTTAGAAAATGTTCAGTTATTTAATATGAATATTATAGATTATTTAAGAATGCAGAAAGATGAATCCGTTGATGCCATAATTGATTTAGAATTAAGTACATATATGAACGATGACACTAAAAAGCAATTTTTTGAATTATGTAGAAACAAATTAAAACCTGGAGGACTATACACTATTTTACATTTAGCACCTCATAAATTGGATGATGGTTCAGGAAGAAGTTTAGATTTTCTAAAAAGTTTAACTTCAGGCACAGAAGAAATTGTTCCTTGGAATGAAAAGTATTGGGAAAGTGAAACTGACCAAGAAAGTTTCAAAGGTTATGAAGCCATATTAAGAAAACCTGGAGGAAATGTACCTACTGAAAGTTTAATATACAAATATAATTTTTATAAGAATCCTGAAATATATAAACTTACAAAAGAAAAAAGAGGTTTTGCTACTCTTTATATTCTTATAATATTAGGTATTTTAGCATTATTTATACTAATAATAATTTTAGTAAAATAAATGAGGTTTTATCCTCATTTTTATTTTGAAGTTATAAGTAGTTTTATTGCTGTTTTCTGTTCTCCTTCAATAACAATATCACTAAAAGATGGTATAACAACTAAATTTTCACCACTAGGTGCTACAAATCCTCTTGCTATTGCTATTGCTTTAATTGCCTGATTTAAACTGCCTGCTCCAATGGTTTGTATTTCTACATTGCCACTTTCTCTAAAAATATTTGCTATAGCTCCAGCTACTTTACTTGGATTTGACTTTGATGATACTTTTAATATTTCCATAATTCCTCCTTTTAATTTCTTTACTAAATATATGAATAAATAATATAAAAAAGAACGTATTATTAACGTTCCCATCTAGCAAATATTCCACAAGGTAATATAAGATTACTGTCTTTCATTTGTATACCTAATTCATCTGTAACAATATTCCCTTTGAATTTTTTATTAACAGTTAATTCTAGTAAATTTTTCAGTACTGTCATAGATAATCCGGTTGTATAAGAATTAATTAAAAACATTACAGGGTTATCGCTTAGTAGTTCTGTGCAATCACTAACTAAATTATATAAGTCTTTTTCTACTGACCATACTTCATTATTACTGCCTTTTCCATAACTAGGAGGATCCATAATAATAATATCATATTTATTTCCACGTCTTATTTCTCTTTTAACGAATTTGATAACGTCATCAATAATAAATCTAATAGGTTTATCTTCCAGATTAGATAATTTAACATTCTCTTTAGCCCAACTAACCATACCTTTAGAAGAATCTACATGTACTACACTTGCTCCAGCACTTAATGCCGCTACTGAAAGAGCACCAGTATAAGCAAATAAATTAAGAACTTTAATATTTCTTTTTTCTTTCTTTATTTTATCTATAATAATATCCCAGTTATATGACTGTTCTGGAAATAAACCTGTATGTTTAAATCCCATTAATTTTAAATTAAAAGTTAAATCTTTATATTTAATAGTCCACGAATCTGGGATTTTATTTTTAATCTCCCAAGATCCTCCTCCAGTATTACTTCTATTATATTTGGCATCTACTTTATCCCATATGTCTATATTTTTCTTATCTGTCCATATTACTTGAGGATCTGGTCTTTCAAGAATAATATTATTCCATTTTTCAACTTTCATACCATTAGCCATATCAAGAATTTCATATTCATTAAAATCTTTTATTACTTGCATAAACTACCTACTCGCAACTATTAAGAATATTAAAAATATTACTATTCCAAAAATAATAAGATATGGTATTAAAGTTTTAATATAGTCTAAGTTTCCTTTTTCCTTTTGTTTTTCTTCATAACTTTTCATGCTTGCCTCTACTCCAAAATTTTTTCCATAACTACCTGGAGTACTATTTAATTTATCCTGCATTATAGTAGGCATTATTCTCTCATTGTTTTCTTTATAGTTATTATCATTTCCCTTAGGATCATTAAAAGTATTACATTTAGGACATATATTCATTCCTTGTCCTAACATATTTCCACATTTCTTACAAACCATATTATTTATTCCCCTTTTTATTTAATAGTAATTTAATAGCAGGATCAGAAGCATCTAAGATTCCGCAGACTATAAAGAAAAATCCAATCATTAAAGTCTGCACTTGATTAGAATAATATAAATTTATAGATGTGACTAATCCAAGGATAATAAATAATATAAAAGTAACTATTCTTACATACCACATATCGTTTTTTCTATCCATATAATAATCTACTTTTATTAACTTTATAACTGACATCAATGATACCCATCCCATTAAAATTAAAGCTAAAGGTAATGGAGAACTTTTATCATAAAATATAAATATACTTATAAAAGTAAGTAAACTTATTACAGAAGCTGATAGATTTTCATAATCTTTTTTCTCTTTAGCATATTTATATTCTAGTAATTTTACTATAGTTAATATTCCCATAATGGATGAAAATAAAATTTTTATATCATAATATGAAAATAATAATAAAAATACTCCTATAAAAAATGTAATAATACTGGCAGTTAAATGCATATAAATTTTTTTCATAAATAAACTCTCCTATATTTCTATTTCTTCTTTATTATAATATTTTTTATTATACTTTAAAAAATTATATATTAATTTAATGATTTGATCTATTTTATCACTCTTAGCAATATCATGAGTTGCACCTCTTACTTTAACTAAAATATTTACTTTAGACTTAACATTATTATGTACATATTCTGCACTATTTATAGGTGCTATTTTATCTTTACTACCATGAATTATTAATATAGGTATATTAATTTTCTTAGGATCATCATAATGTTCTCTAACTAACTCAGTAAAATTTTTTATAGATGAATATGGAGACTTTATTATTCTTCCTACTACTTCATCTTTACCGTAGTCCTTTAAAGCTAATGAAATTTCTTTTGTTTTTGATAAACTTTTCATTACAGAAAAACTATTACCTTTAAAAGTAAAATAATTATATGCAGGAGATAGCATAACTATCTTTTTAACTTGTTTATATTTTACTGCTAAATGACCTGCTAAAACACATCCCATACTATGACCTATAACATAAATAGTAGAATAATTATGTGCTATCAATTTTTCTATTTGATTTTCCACACAAGTAGTCCATTCTTCTTTAGTAGCATTAGCTAAAGTAAGTTTATTATGCCCTGGAAGAGTAAAAGTAAAAACATCAAAATTTTTATCATACTCTAATTCATTAGCTAAAAATTCTATATCATAAGTTCCACCAGCAAAGCCATGAATTACTAATACTGCTTTTCTTAAAATCATAAGAAACACCTTCTAATATAATTATTACATTAAATTAAGAATAATTCAATTATATTCATTATAAATTTACATATAAAAAACTATAGTTTATTCACTATAGTTGTGTTCTCATCTTTTATTGATTCATTATAAGGATAAGCTAATTCTCCATTTTCATCAAGAATACCAGCTCTTTGCAAGTTTCTTAAAGCATATTTTTTAGCATTTTCAGGATCTTCTTCTGCTAATTTTTTAAGAGCTCTTAGCTTTTCTATTTGATAATCACCAAAATCTTGGTCAAAATTTACACCTAATTCATCACATCTTTTTACACTTTCTGAATCAACAGGAAAAAATTCTATGTGTGTAAGTGTATTACCATCTATTTTTGTTATAATAAAATGTTTTCCACTAGTTTCATCAAGAAAATGTGCTCCTATGACTTCTTTTCCTTCTGGATTAATTCCTTTATAATAATCCATATTATTTTTATAATTTAACATATAAAATACCTCCTTATTAATATTTTTTACTTGTTAATTTTAAAATTCTTTTTATATCTTCATCATTACTTTTTTTATTACAGATATTATTTAAATTTTGGAAAAAAATATGAACAGCTAAATACGACCTACGAGTCACATCATCGCCCACATTAATATCAATAAAATCAGTTGCATGTCTTGTTCTTAAAACATCTTTTGAACATATTAATGAAACAAAATCCTCTTTAGCATCTACTCTAAATTGACTTTCTCCTTGTTCACAAGGATCCATAGATAAAATTGGTTCGCCATTTGTAATAAAGGATAACTCATCTAAAGGTTCAAATAAATCTTCTTCTTTTTCTATATCAATTATTATATCTCTATATTGTTGATCTACTACATCAACTGATCCTTTTTCAAATGCTCTAATATTATAATTAGGATAATCACAATTATTAGATGTATATATTTTAATATATTTTACAATCACGCCATTTAATTCACTTATTATAAAATATCCTGGTCCTAAATAACTCTCATCAAATAAAAAACAATTTTTAAAATTCTTTTCCATATTAACCTCCATGTTTAGTTATTATATATAAATTTTATTAAAAACACAAGAGATTATAATTATTTTATATAAAGTTTTCAATTGAAATAGTAAATATTCTCACTTTTATACTCCTTTTAATTCAAAATAAAACCACTTAATGAAAAAGTGATTTAAATCTTAAAATATGGTGCCCACGGTCGGACTCGAACCGACATGATATCGCTATCACTGGATTTTGAGTCCAGCGCGTCTACCAGTTCCGCCACGTGGGCATGAATGTATTATAGCATTAATTTATTATTTTTTAAATAAATTATTTATAATACTAATCTTCTTTATATATTGAAGTAAATAATTCTTTTGTTTCTATATTGTTACTTTTTAATTCTATATTAGGTAAATCATTTATAGTGGATAAACCAAAATAATCTAAAAATTCACTAGTAGTTTTATATAAATTAGGTCTTCCTGGCATAGTACTTTTACCTGCTTCTTTAACTAATCCTTTAGCCACTAATTTTCTTATCATTTGAGAAGTACTTACTCCTCTTAATTCATCTACTTCTACTCTAGTAATTGGTTGATTATATGCAATTATTGCTAAAGTTTCTAAAGCTGCATTACTTAAAATATTACTTTCAGGTAAAGAAATTAATTTTTTATAGTATTCTTTATGTTCTTTCTTTGTAGTTAATTTAAATGCATCACCTAAATAACTTATTCTAATACCTCTATCTTCTTTTTCATATGATTCTTTTAATTTTTTTAATAATTCTTTTGCTTCATTATTAGGTATTTCAAGTATATCACATATCTGTTCAAGATTTATTCCTTCATCACCTACTACGAACAATAAACCTTCTAAAATCGCCTGCAAATTCATATTATCACTTCAATTCTATTAATATCTTGTCAAAATTATTTTCCTGAGTAATTATTATCTCATTATTCTTACTCATCTCCAATATGGATAAAAATGTAACTATTAGATACTCTTTATTAAAAGTTTCAAATAATTCTATAAAATCTATCTTCTTCTTAGATTTAATTAATTCTCTTATAGACTTTATTCTGCTTTCTACACTATATTCTCTTTTAGTAATAGTAGTTTCTAAAGGTTTCTCATATTCTTTTCTCTGTAAATAAGACATAAATGCATTAAGCAAATCATTTACTGTAAGTTCACTCTTAATTTCTACAGTTTCATCCATATATTCTCTTATACTTTCTGGTATTTTAGTATGAACATCTTTTCTTTTTTCTTCTAATTCTCTAAAATTTAAGGTTATATCTTTATATTGTTGATACATTATCAATTTATTTCTTAATTCTTCTTCAGAATTTATTTCAAATTCTTCATCTTTTTCATCATCCTGATTTAATAATATCTTACTCTTTAAATGAATTAGTTCACTAGCCATTACTAAATATTCACTAGCTACATCAATATTTTTAGTTTCTAAACTGTGAATAAAATGCAAATACTGATCTATTATTTCACTAATATTAATATCATAAATACTTTCTTTATTCTCTTTTACTATATGTAAAAGAAGATCAAGAGGACCTTCAAAATCATTTATATGAAAGTTATAATTCACTTTTATCACTACCTTTAACTACAAGTATATCCTTTTTCGTTCATTGCAGTTTTAATTGTATCATAAGTAGCGTCTTTATCAAAGAAATTATAATCAGTTAAACTTGAAGTATCAGCATCA
>CAYTXQ010000013.1:9750-19057 GCA_964441535.1 uncultured Muribaculaceae bacterium | reverse complement strand
AAAAATTCGATTAATATTCTCATTAGTAATTTTTGCCAGTTTTTCTAGTGATATTCCATATAAATCTGCTACAAACTTTGCAGTTTCTAATAAATATTTTGGTTCATTAACTTTACCTCTAAAAGGAGAAGGAGTAAGATATGGAGAATCTGTTTCTAAAACTATATTTTCAACAGGTATCTTTTTTATCTGTTCCTTTTTGTTAGAATTTTTAAATGTAATAACTCCATTAATTCCTATTAAGTATCCCATACTTGTATATATTTTCGCAGTTTCATAACTACCTGAAAAAGAATGGATTATACCCTTAAGATTGTATTTTTTTAACTGATTAACAGTCTCTAAAGTTGCTTCTCTACTGTGAATTATTACAGGCAAATTTAAATCTTCTGCCAATTTTAATTGAATATTAAATAAATCTATTTGGTTATCTTTATTTTCTTTGGAATAATAAAAATCTAATCCTATCTCTCCAATAGCTATTATTTTTTTGTTTATATTGTTTTTTATATAATCTATATCTGATAAACTATAATTTTCTACTTCCTCTGGATGAATACCTAAAGATCCATATAAATTATCATATTTAGAAACTAAATCTAAAACTTCTTTATTAGTTTTAGTATTTGTGCCAGATACAATTATTCTATCAATATTATTGTTTTTAGCTTCTTCTACTATTTTAGAAATATCATCATAGTATTCTTTATCTAAATGAGCATGAGTATCTGTAAACATTTAAATCACCAAATATATTCTAGCACAAAAATTTAATATTATAAATCTATCTTATTCTCTAAAAGTTTTATAATTATATCACAAAGTAGTTTTATTTCACTTTTATTCTCTAAATTTCCTATTATAGTTATAGTTCCAAGTATTTCACTATTTATTATAATTGGATAAACATATTTATCGCCTAAAGAAATAGGACTTCTCGTACGCAATACTTCAATTACTTCCTTGAATAACGGTCTTATTTCCTGCTCTGTAGAAGACGCTATAACTTTTTCTCGATCAGTTATTATTATATTGTAATTTGTTAAATCACTCAAAAGAGAGCATATTCTAATAGATAGTTCCTTCTCATTTAGCACTTTTGAATATTTTCGTATTATTATATTATTATTATCAATATACATCTCGATATTATCGTTTATTTTTATATTTAATTTCTTTCTTAATTCTTTAGGAATAACTATTCTTCCTAAATCATCTACTTTTCTTATTATAGAATTTGAATTCAAAATACACACTTCCATTCTTTTTTAGTTTGCTAATTTTAAGTTATAATATACACTTCAAATAAAAAACATACTCTAAAGTATATCTTTTATTTGTTTAAGTAAATCTACAATATAATATATAAAATGCTTTTCTAAATTATAGATGTTTAGACTTATTTGTATTTTCTTATTAATATATTTAAAAGAAAATTTTTGATTTATTTTATAAGCTAATACAAATAATTTATCTTTTTCTATTCTTTCAGTTATATCTTCAGGAAGTTCTATGGCTATTTCTCTATCGGTTTGAATAACTCTTTTAATATTCATTAATTTAGCTAATTTTTCAAACCATTCTTCATACATGTAAATTAATATACTTTCGTCTAGATATCCAAATCTATCTTCCAATTCCAACTTAACTTCCAATAATTTATCATATGAATCTATACTGTTTATCTTTTTATGAATTTCTATTTTTATCTCTTGATCTGATACATAGGCATCATCAATATGAGTTTCGACATTTATAAGTGATGTATCGTCACTATCTTCTTCACTCTCAATATAAGTTCCATTTAACTTCCTTAATTCATCGGCTACCATTTTCATATAAAGATCCAAGCCTACTGAAGATACAAATCCAGCCTGCTCACTTCCTAATAAATCTCCTGCTCCTCTTATGGCTAAATCTCTCGCTGCAATTCTATAACCACTTCCTAATTCAGTAAATTCTTTTATTGCCTCTAATCTTTTTACTGCAACTTCATTTAATAGTTTGTTTTTATTATATAGTAAATAAGCATATGCTATTTTATCACTTCTACCAACTCTACCTCTTAACTGATACAGCTGGCTTAGTCCAAATCTGTCAGAATCATAAACTATTAAAGTATTTACATTTGGAATATCTATACCTGTTTCAATAATAGTAGTACATAATAAAATATCATATTCATTATTAACAAACTTTTCCATTACATTTTCTAATTCTGTTTTAGTTAACTGGCCATGTGCAATACATATTCTTGCCTCAGGAACTAATCTTTTTATTTTAGCAAGTTGTTCTTTTATTGATGCTACCTGATTATATAATATAAAAATTTGTCCGTTTCTTGATAATTCTTTGTATATTGCATCTTTTATTAATAAATCGTTTTCGGACACTACATAAGTTTGAATAGGATATCTATTAATTGGTACTGTTTCTATTAAAGATAAATCTCTTAAACCTGATAAAGACATTTTTAATGTTCTAGGGATTGGTGTAGCAGACAAAGTAAGTACATTAACATCACTTTTTATTTCTTTTATTTTTTCTTTATGACTAACTCCAAATCTTTGTTCTTCATCTATTATTAGAAGTCCTAAATTATTAAATTCTATTTCTTTACTTAATAACCTATGAGTACCCAAAACAAAATCTATCTTTCCTGTTTTTAAACCTTCCAGTAAGATTTTTTTCTCTTTTTGAGTAGTAAATCTATTAAATAATCCTATGTTGACTCCAAATTCACTAAATCTTGTTAATGCATTTTTGTATTGCTGTTTAGATAATACAGTGGTAGGACATAAGTATGCTACTTGATAACCATTAAGAACTGCTTTATAAACAGCTCTAAAAGCCACTTCAGTTTTACCAAATCCTACATCACCACAAAGAAGTCTGTCCATAGGTTTGTTTGATTTTAAGTCCTTAAAAATTTCTTCTACTGCTTTTAGTTGATCATCTGTTTCAGTATAAATAAAACTAGAAGCAAATATCTCTTCTTCTTCAAAGTCTTTAAATGGCAGATTTTTTATTTTCTCTCTTAATGAGTATATTTTAAGTAATTCCTGAGAGATATCCTTAATTTTCTTTCTTATAGCTATTTTGGTTTTTTCCCAAGTAGTTGTACCTAATTTATTAAGTTTAGGAGTAACACCTTCTTTATTACTATATTTATATATAGAATCAATTTTTTCAACAGGAATATATACTTTATCATTACCTAAATAATTAATTTGTAAATAATCCTTTTCCATTCCATTTTTAGTTAGAGTTATTACTCCATTATAAATACCTATTCCATGAATACTGTGAACAATATAATCTCCTATGTGAATGTCAGAAAAACCTTTAATTTTTCTACCAGATTTATATGGATTTGAAAAAGTATTCTTTGAAACATTAACATTTTCAATATCAAATTCAGATATAACAATAATATTATCTATAATAAATCCCTGATTTATTTTCTTTTTTACTATATTTACTTTATTATTAATTATTTCATTTTCATTAACAATAGATGAATCTTCAAATAAATTTTTAATTGATTTAATCTCTGAATCTTTTGATAAGCAAAAGAGTACTGTATGTTTTGTTTTTATATAATCAATAACATCTAATTTTAATTTTTCTAAATTTAAATTATAGTTAATTATACTTTGACTGTTGTAAGAGATATTTTTTATTCCATTAAACGTGTCTAAAAAAGTATTTAAATAAACTTCTTTAGAAGGATTTAAGTCATTTAAGTCAAACATATACTTTTGTTTAAAATTATTAGAATGATTATATTCTAAAATTTCTTCACACATCTTTTCATATCCCAGCTTTATTTGATTATAATTTATATAAACTACTACTGGACTATTCATATATTCTAATAAAGAACTTTTTTGCTCAGTTTCTATTTCTTCAAAAGGAAATATTTCTATTTTACTAATTTCATTTATTGATTTTTGATCTTCTTCATTAAAATATCTAATTGATTCTATTTCATTACCAAAAAATTCAATTCTAACAGGATGCTCGTTTTCTACAATAAATATATCTATTATATATCCTCTAACAGAATATTCTCCAGTAGAAGTTACAATACTTTCTTTTCTATAACCAAATTTATCCAATAACTCTAATAATTTATCTCTATCTATTTTTGATTTTTTTTCTAAATTAAAATGCATTTTATCTAAAGATTTTACATTAGATAAATATTTAAGATAACCAGTTAAGTTTGTAACTACTATACTTTTATTTTTATCTGCAATATTTTTTAAAGTTTCAAGACGTTTACTTTTTAGTTCAGGAGAAACAGCAATAGCAACTGAAGTTAAGAAATCATCCATTGGAAAGAAATAAACATTATCGGTGTAAGTTTGTAAAAATTTGTAATATTGACTTGCTTCAAATAATGAATTAGCAACAACTAATATATTTTCAGTACTTCTATTAAATTTTTCTGCAACATAAAAAACGGTTAACTCTTTAGTTAAACCGGATAATGAAATGTTGTCTGAAAAATCAAGTTTGTTGCTAATTAAATTCATTATTCCTCCTTCGTATTATATTTATTCATTGTACTATCAAAATCATTATTAATATAATATTGTATTATTTCTTTATATTTATTCATAGATAGTTCTATTTTTTTTAATTCCTCTTTAGAAAACTTTTTGATAACATAGTCTATTGCATCTATGAATTTATCATTTGAGATTCCTATTTTTAGTCTATTAAACTTATTAGTTCCTAAAGACTCTATTATGGAATTAATTCCATTATGGCCTCCTGAACCGCTCTCTCTTTTTAATTTATATTTTCCAAGATTTAAATCTAAATCATCATGAATTATTAACAAATCATTCATATCAATCTTATAATAATCTACAAATTTTTTAACACTATCTCCAGATAAATTCATATATGTTAGGGGTTTAATGAAAATTATATTTTCTTCTTTATTTTTTAATTCATAATATAAAGAATCAAATCTTTTTTTCCATTTTTTATCTGATATATAATAATCTAAAATCATAAATCCTACATTATGTCTTGTATTATCAAAATTTTTTCCAGGATTACCCAAACCTACTATTAGTTTCATTGTTATCACCCATTTAAAATATATTTTTATAACTTTTTAGACCTTCAATAAATACTGGAGGTAATACTTTCAATCCTTTTTTGCCTTTCTTTGTTGCTTTGATTAATAATATTATAGCATCTTTACCTTCTTTTGAATAAACAAACTGTAATCTTTTAATTTCAAATGATTTTGAGTTTAATTTTTCCATTATTTCAACTAATCTTTCAGGACGGTGAACTAAATATAAACTCCCATGATCTTTTAATATATCAAATGCTGTGTCTATTATTTCATCAATATTTGTTTCTATTTCGTGTCTTGCTATACTTTTTGATCTTTCGTTATTTGTTAGTGAAGAAGAGTTAAATTTAAAATAAGGAGGATTACATGTGATAATATCTACACTTGATCCTTCAATATAATTTAAAGCTTTATTTAAATTATCATTAATTATCTCTATGCTTAATTTATTTTCTACAATACTTAATTTTGCTAAATCTGATATATCTTTTTGAATTTCAATTCCTATAATATCAGCATTAGTTTTAGTACTCAAAATCATTGGTATTGGAGCATTTCCCGTACAAAAATCAACTATTTTCTTTGTTGTGGGAAGTATATTAACAAATTCAGCAAGAAGAATGGAATCTAATGAAAATTTAAAACTAGTATCATTTTGAATTATAGATAATTCTTCATAATCAAATAAATCATTTTTTATTTTTTTCATTTTTATCCAAATCTATTTCTATTCTTTCTGTACCTAAATCTACTTTAAACTTTCTGTTTAAAATATCCATACTAACAACTGCTCCAACTCCTTCTTTAGTTTGAACTTTTTCTCCTATAGAAGGCATTCCCCTATGACACCTGGAATATTCTTCGTCTTCATATGTTAGACAACATTTTAATCTTCCACATGCTCCATTTATTTTAGATGGATTTAATGCAATATTCTGATTTTTTGCCATATTCATAGTCACTGAGTCCATATGATTTAAAAACGTAGAACAACATAATGTTCTTCCGCAAGATGCCAAACCACAAACCTCTTTAGCTTTATCTCTTGCCCCTATCTGACGTAATTCTATTCTAGTTCTATATAAATTTGCCAATCTTTTTGCAAGCTCTCTAAAATCAACTCGTTCATCCGCTATAAAGTTAAATAATAATTGATTTCTATCAAAAGTAAAATTTGCATCAATAATATTCATATTTAAATTTAATTCTTCTGCTATCTTTCTAGCTCTTTTTAAAGCTATGCTTGCTTCTTTTAAATTATTATAATGATTATTCAAATCTTCTTCAGATGCATTTCTTAAAATTGTTTTATAGTTATTAGTGTCATCTGATTCTATCTGATTATTAATTTTTCCTAATTGGGTTCCCTTTTCAGTTTCAACTATTACATAATCATTTTTATCATATTCTCTTCCTAGAGATTGAAAATAATAAGATTTTCCACCATCTCTAAAAACAACACTATATATTTTACTCATTTTTTCCTCCAATCTCTATCGCAAATCTATCCAATAATAATCGCAAATTACTATTTCCATTTAAATTATTTAATAAAAATGCTATTACTTTAGAAATTTCAACAATTTTTTTTATATTTCTATCCTTAAAATATTTTTCAAATTCTTCAAAAAGATCTTTATCATATTCGTTGTCATAGTAACAAAATATCTGGTTATTAAAAATTTCTAACATAATTTGGAATAGTTTCTCTAGTTTTCTCCTGCTTTCATTATAAGAAGTTCCTTCGGTTTCTTTATTTAAATATTTATCGAAAGCAACACTATTATAAATCAAATTTTCTTCTTTTGAAAGAAATATTGTTTTCAAATACTCTTTTATAAAATCAGTTAATTCTAAATATTCATCATCTGATAAATCCAATTTTTGCTTTATATTTAAGTTCTCATAAACACATTTTATAATTTGACATCTACTTTTTATCGTAGAAATTATATTTTCTGAATTAGTTACTATAAAAAATCCTAAAATATCATCTTCTGGCTCTTCCAAAAATTTAAGTATTGTATTAGAAGCAGAGTCATTCATTTTTTCTGCATCGCAAACTACATATATATTTCTCTTGGTATATATGGGACTAAACTTAAATCTATCCATTACTTCATATAACTGTTCTTTCTTTATATTTGCTCCATCAGGCCATATAGTAATTAAACTCGGTAAATTATTATTATCTATTAAATGACATATATTACATTCTTCAGAACAATTGCTAATAAACTTTTTGCTACAATTTATTTCCTTTATAAATTCTTTTAAATCTGAATAACAAAGTTCTATGTTGTTTGTTTCAATTAAAAAAGCATGAGATAGTCTGTTCTCATTAAAATTCTTTTTTAAACTATCAAAAGGTTTATTATCCATATTACCTCCGAATTTCAGATAATCAGATAAATAGCAACCAATCCTAGTAATGCCGGTGACCCTAATAAAGTAATTGCTCCTACGGTTATATAATTTATTGGAATAACTATGTTTAGTGAACTAATTATTAAATTAACACCATACAATAATAAGAACGCTCCTATTAATCTTCTTAACAACTTTAACAACATTTTCATATAATCACCCATAAATATTTATGCGTTAATTATAAATTTTATTCCTATTCTTTCTGTTGCATATATTTTCTATCTTCCAAAGCCCTATCAAGCGTTGTAGGATCCATATAATCTATTTCTGCTCCCATAGGAATACCATAAGAAAGTCTGGAAATATTTACTTTGTCATTTTCAAGGATTTTCTTTATATAAAGAGTAGTAGTCTCGCCTTCCATATTGGATTTTAATGCTATAATTATCTCTACTCCTTCGTTTTCTCTACATCTTTTAATTAATGATGCTAAATTGATATCTTCCGGTTTTATATTATCTATAGGAGAAATTAATCCTCCCAATACGTGATAAGTTCCCTTATAATTGCCTGCCTTTTCAAAGGCAAAAACACTTTTATAATCCTCTAAAACACAAATTAAACTCTTATTTCTATTTTCATCAGAACATATACTACATATTTTTTTACTAGTAAGATGTCCGCATATTTCACATTTTTTTAACTCAGTCTTTGAATCTTTTAAAGACTTAGCATACTTTAATATTTCTTTTTCATCCTGTTCGATAGATGAAAGAGCCATTCTTTCTGCACTTTTTTCTCCTATTCCGGGTAGTTTTTTGTAAAAATCAACAATGTTATTTAATATCTCTAAATCTTTATATATCATTTTACATCAGTCCATTAAGTGCTGAACCATATTTACCCATTACTGATTCAAATTCTTTATCTATCTTTTCTATAGCGTTCTTAGATGCAATAAGAATCATATCTTCCAACATATCTAGGTCATCTAAGTCAAAACTCTCTTTGTTTAAAATATCTACTTTTAATATTTCTTTCTTTCCATTCATTGTTAATTTAACCAGTTCAGACTCACCACTAAATTCCTTTTTGTTTAATTCTTCCTTTTTTTTCATAATTTCATTTTGCATTTTTTGGGCTTGTTGCATTAAATTTTGAATATTCATATTAGTTTCTCCTTTAATTTATCTCAATTTTTTGTTCATCAAATAATTCGTAAGCCATATCCTCTGTCAAATTTTTTTTCTTCTTTATCTTATTTGTTTTAGGCTCTTCTATGTATTTATATTCTATTTTTTTTGATTTATTTATTTTATAATTATCGGCTTCTTGCTTCCATTCTTCATTTGTTATAACAACTATTTTATATTTTCCAAATACATTTTCAAAACTTTTTTCTATTTCATCTATATCTTCATTTAGTAACTTTACTTGAGATTCTGTATTTACGGAAAGTACAACATGTTCGTCAGAACTAACGCATACATTTGCATCTAGCAATATATTTGCTATTTTTTTGTTATTAGACTTAATTATGTCTATGAGATTTTCCCAATTAGTTTTAATCTTTTCCAAATATTCTTTTTTTGCCTTGCAAAAACAATTATTTATTCTTATACTTTTTATGTTGTCTGTATCAGAAATTATTTCCCGGGAAATAATTTCAACACTTTTTTCATCTTGTTTTATTTCTTGTTCTTCCAAAAATATTTCCCGGGAAATATTTTTTTGCTCTTTTTGACTGTTTTTTTGATTTTTTCCATCTAAAATTATTTCCCGGGAAATAATTTTATCATTTTTTGAAGATTCTTCTATATAACTTAATAAAACTAA
>CAYTXQ010000013.1:0-9650 GCA_964441535.1 uncultured Muribaculaceae bacterium | reverse complement strand
TTTCCTTTAGTGTTTGAAATTAATTGTTCTAAAATTCCCAAAGCATCTCGCAAAGCTCCATCAGAAATTTCTGCTATTAAATTAAGAGCTTCTTCACTTATGCTTATTTTTTCTCTTTCTGATATTTCTTTTAATTTAAATACTATTGAAGAATTATCTATTTTTTTAAAATCTAATCTCTGACATCTTGAAAGTACTGTTAATGGAACTTTTTGAATATCAGTAGTAGCTAATATAAAAACTACGTTACTAGGAGGTTCTTCCAAGGTTTTAAGAAGTGCATTAAATGCATTAGTACTCAACATATGTACTTCATCAACAATATATACTTTAAACTTAGACCCGCCAGAAACGCGAACATTATTTCGTATTTCTCTTATTTCATCTATTCCATTATTTGAAGCTGCGTCTATTTCTATAATATCAGAAGATTCTTCAGAACTTATGCAAAAATTACATTTATTACAAGGTTCACCCTTTTGGTTATCCAAACAGTTAATAGACTTCGCAAATATCTTTGCCACACTAGTTTTTCCTGTCCCTCTTGGCCCTGAAAAAATATAAGCATGGGAAACTTTGTCTTCGCTTATTGAATTAACAAGTACTTTTATTATTCTGTCTTGCCCTACAACTTCAGAAAAAGACTTTGGTCTATGTTTTCTGTATAAAACTTTATATGCCATGATGATCACCAACTTACATAAATATTATATCAAATTATGGCTTATTATTCATCTCATTTTTTTAAAAAAAGAACAAATATTATTTTCAAATTTTAAATATATATTTTTAGAAATTTTTAATTGTTTAAAACTTGTTTTTTGATTTTTTGTTTCAGGATTTTTAAGTATATAATAAACTTCTTTTATTCTTGATTCTTTAATTACCTCTTGGCAAAGACTACAAGGATAAAGAGATACATACATAATACAGTTATCTAATCTCCAATCTTTAAGTTTTCTTGCTGCTTTAGTAATGCATCTAACCTCTGCATGTGCTAATACATTATGAGTTTTTGTTCTTTTATTATATGCCTTGGAAATGATTTTATTATTAAGTATTATTACCGCACTTACTGGAACCTCATTATTTTTCATTGCTTTTATAGATAGTTTATATAAAACGTTTACTATTTTATTCATGAATCCTCCAAATAAAAAGTGCACACAGACATTGATTGATTTGGCTGCTATTTTCCAATCCTGACCAGGTTACAATATATCTGTTGCACAAATAAATTATATCAACAATAGTTTTTTTTTACAATGTTCCACGTGGAACATTGGTTACAATACAAAAAAGTTAATGTTCCACGTGGAACATTAACTTAATCTTCTTTTATTTCTATTTCTTCTTCCTTATTTACAATACTCATAGTAGAAACCTTTTGATCTTCTTTTAAATTAATCAATCTAACTCCTTGAGTTACTCTGCCTAAAGTAGATATCTGTTCTAAAGGCATTCTTATTATCATTCCAGAATTAGTTATTATAACAATATCTGAATTTTCTTTAACAACTTTAAATGCTATCATGTTTCCATTTTTATCTGTAACATTTAACGCTTTAACACCTTTACTTCCACGTCTTGTTTCTCTATATTCACCAACAGAAGTTTTTTTACCATAACCATTTTCTGTTACTGTAAGTATTGAATCTGCTTCTAAAGTTATTTCAGCACCTATACATGTGGATTCACCTAAATTTATTCCTCTAACACCAGATGCAGTTCTTCCCATTGATCTTATTTCAGTTTCATTAAATTTAACCATTCTTCCTGAAGAAGAACCTAATAAAATCAAATTGTTTCCTACGGTTTTTCTTACAGAAATTAATTCATCACTCTCTTTTAAAGTTATACAAATTTTACCTGTAGTTCTTATGCTGTCAAATTCCTCAATTTTTGTTTTTTTAATTATTCCCTTTTTGGTAACAAAGAATAAATATTTAGTATTATCATCTGGAGAAAGTTTTATTATAGAATTTACAAGTTCATCTTTATCTATTTGTAATAAATTTACTATAGGTAGTCCTTTTGCTTGTCTACTGAATTCAGGTATTTCATATCCTTTTAATCTATATACTTTACCTTTATTAGTAAAGAATAATATATAATCATGCGTAGATGAATTAATCAAGTGTTCTACGAAATCTTCTTCGTTGGTTGACATTCCCTTTACACCTGTTCCGCCTCTATTTTGAGATCTATAAGTATCTACTGTAGTTCTTTTTATATATCCCTTATTAGTAAGTGCTATTATTATATCTTCTTGCGGAATTAAAGATTCATCCTCTATATATTCAATCGCAGTCATATCTATGTTAGTTTTTCTCTCGTCTTTATATTTTTCTTTTATTTCTAGCATTTCTTCTTTTATTATAGAAAGCACTTTATTATCATCATCTAATATTGACTTTAATTCTTTTATTAATTCTAATAAAGATTTTAATTCTTCATCAATTTTACTTCGTTCTAATCCTGTTAATCTTCTTAACTTCATTTCTAATATAGCTTGTGCTTGAGGTTCTGAAAGATTGAATCTTTCTTGCAAGTTTCTTGAGGCTTCTTCGTCACTCTTTGAAGATTTTATCACCTTAATTACTTCATCAATATTATCTAATGCTATTTTATAACCTTCTAATATGTGTGCTTGTGCTTGAGATTTATCTAAATCAAATTGAGTTCTTCTTATAATTATTGATTTTTGATAGTTTACATAATTATCAAGTATTTCTTTTAAACCAAGTGTTTTAGGTCTACCATCGACTAACATCAAGAAATTTATACCATATGAAACTTGTAACTGTGTATGTTTATATAAATTATTTAATAAAACGTTAGCGTTTGCTTCTCTTTTTAAGTCTATTGTTATTTTTATTCCTTCAAGAGTAGATTCATCATTTAAATTGGATATTCCATCTATTACTTTATCTCTTACAAGTTCTGCTATTTTTGTAATTAGACTTGTCTTATTTACTTGATAAGGTATCTCAGATATTATTAATCTAGTTTTTCCATCTTTCTCTTCTATTTCCACCTTTGATCTTATTGTGATTGTGCCTCTACCAGTTTCATAAGCTTTACGTATTCCTGAATTACCTAATATACTTCCGGCTGTAGGAAAATCAGGACCTTTTATATAATTCATTAGTTCTGAAATAGTTATATCTTTATTATCTATGAAAGCTATACAGCCATCAACTACTTCTCCTAAGTTATGTGGCGGTATATTTGTAGCCATACCTACTGCTATACCCATATTTCCATTTATTAATATGTTTGGAAATCTACTTGGCAATACAGATGGTTCTTTTCTTTGACCATCATAATTATCAACAAAATCAACCGTATTCTTCCTTATATCTCTTAATAATTCAGTTGAAATCTTTGACAATCTGGCTTCTGTATAACGATATGCAGCTGCAGAGTCTCCATCAATAGAACCAAAATTACCATGACCATCAACCAAAGTATGACGATACGTAAAATCTTGTGCCATTCTAACCATAGATTCGTATATTGCAGTATCTCCATGAGGATGATAATGTCCCATTACTGCACCTACAGCATTGGCACTCTTTTGATGTTTTTTCTCTGGAGTCATTCCTTCTTCAAAAAGGGTATATAAAATTCTCCTATGAACTGGTTTTAATCCATCTCTAACATCCGGTATTGCTCTTGCAACAATAACACTCATTGAATAATCTAAAAATGAAGTTTTCATTTCCTGAGATAAATCATGAGTTATTATATCTTCTTTAAAATCCATATTTTTCACCACCCTATATATCCAAATTCATTACATTTAGTGCATTTTCTTCAATAAACTTTCTTCTAGGTTCAACATCTTCTCCCATTAATAATTCAAAAGTTTCATCTGCTATTATTGCATCTTCCAAATTCATCTGCACTAATTGTCTTGTTTTTATATTCATTGTTGTTTCTCTTAATTCTATTGCGTCCATTTCTCCTAAACCTTTCATACGAATTATTTCATATCTAGTGTTTTCCGGTAATGTAGCTAAATAGTTATCTCTATCTTCTTCATTTAACACATATTTATTAGTCTTACCATGCTTTATACAATATAAAGGTGGCTGGGCTGCATATATATGACCCTGCTCAATTAGAGGTTTAAAATATCTGTAGAAAAGTGTTAATAGCAACGTTCTAATATGTGCTCCATCAACGTCTGCATCTGACATTATAATTATTTTGCTGTAACGTAATTTAGTTATATCAAATTCTTCTCCTATACCTGTTCCAAAAGCTGTAATCAAACTTCTTATTTCTTCGTTGTTTAATATTCTGTCTAATCTAGCCTTCTCTACATTAAGAATTTTTCCTCTAATAGGCAAAACTGCTTGAATCTTTGAATCTCTTCCTTGTTTAGCTGGTCCTGCTGCGCTGTCTCCCTCGACAATAAATATCTCAGTATTTTCAGCATTCTTTAAAGAACAATCTGTTAATTTACCCCATTGATTAGTTAACTCTAGTCCGCCTTTTCTACGAGTCAATTCTCTTGCTCTTTTAGCAGCAACTCTTGCTCTTGCGGCAGTAATAGATTTTTCTATAATTATTTTTGCCTGTTCTGGATTTTCTAATAGAAATCTTTGTAATCCTTCAGAAAAAATGTCGTTTGCTATTTTCTTAACTTCCGGATTTCCTAATTTTGTTTTTGTCTGTCCTTCAAATTCTGGATTAGGATGCTTACAAGAAATAATCATCGTTAACCCTTCTCTAACATCATCTCCAGTTAAACTTTCATCATTATCTTTTAGCATTTTGTTATTTTTAGCATAAGAATTCATAATTTTTGTTAGAGCATTTTTAACTCCATCTTCATGACTTCCACCTTCATGCGTGTTTATATTATTTGTAAAAGAATAAACTGCGGGATTATAACTTTCATTATATTGAAGTGCTACTTCGATTAATACATCATTGGACTTTCCTTCAACAAAAATTATAGTATCATGTATTGGTTTTTTATTTTTATTTAACATAATAATATATTCAATTATTCCGCCATTATATAAAAATTCTGCTTGTTTATTATCTTCTCTTTCATCTATTAATTTTATTCTTAATCCTTTGTTTAAAAAAGCTATTTCTCTTAGTCTTGTATACAAAGTTTCATAATTATATATTGTCGTTTCTTGAAAAACTTTTGGATCCGCTTTAAAGGATACTGTTGATCCGGTTTTGTTTTCTTCACATTTACCTATTTCTTTAAGTTTACCAGTAGACTTTCCGCCATTTTCAAATCTTTGAGAATAAATATTGCCATCTCTATAAATTGTGACTTCTAACCAACTTGATAACGCATTAACTACTGATGCACCAACTCCATGAAGACCTCCAGACACTTTATATCCACTACCACCAAATTTACCTCCAGCATGTAATACTGTGAATATAGTTTCTACTGTAGATAATCCTGTTTTTGAATTAATTCCTGTAGGAATTCCTCTTCCATCATCTTTAACAGTTATTATATTTCCCTTTTCAATTATTATTTCTATATCATCGCAGTAGCCTGCTAAAGCCTCATCTACTGCATTGTCTACTATTTCCCACACTAAATGATGCAAGCCTCTTTCACCTGTAGATCCTATATACATTCCTGGTCTTTTTCTTACTGCTTCTAATCCTTCTAGTACTTGAATATCACTATCACTGTAATTATTGTCATTCATTTTCTTATTTCTGCCTTTCCATTATTTACTACAAATATATAAGAATCTTCTATATATTTTTTGTTTACCTTGTCTAAATCAGTTACTGTAATAAAAACTTGCTGACTTTTTTTTATTAATTTTAATATATTATTAATTTTATAATTATCTAATTCACTGAATAAGTCATCTAATATAAGAATTGGATAAGTCTTCTTTAAATCTTTAAAGATTTCTATTTCCGCAAACTTCATGGATAAGATTGCATTTTTTTGTTGCCCTTCTGATCCATAATCTCTTATATTTTGATCATTTAACGTTATTTCAAACTCATCATGATGAATACCTATAGAAGTTTTACCTAAGATAATATCTCTATTCAAACTTTTCCTATATTTTTCAACTAATTTTTCAAAAGAAACTTCGTTATAATCAGAATAATATTTTATATAAATATTATCTTTTTTAGTAATTTTAAAATAATACCTATTAATATTTAAATTTATTCCATCTATATAATCATTTCTATATTTATTTATTTCAATTCCATATTTTATTATTCTTTCAGTTAAAATTTTTAAATATTCACATGAACTATTTCCATTTATATTTATAGTCTTTAAATAAGAGTTTCTTTGTTTAACTAATTTATTATATATATTTAATTTTTTTAGATACATATTATCTAATTGGGATATTTCCAAGTTAAAGTAATTTCTCCTTACACTTGGACTTTCTTTTATAATACTCATATCATCTGGATTATAAGTTATTAAATTTATTTTAGATATATAATCACTTGATTTTAAAATCTTATTATTATTTATTTTTAATATCTTTCCTTCATTATCAATTTCAACTGAATATTTATTTTCATAGTTATCAAAAACATTTCCTTCGATTTTTGTGGTATTTTCCTCATTTTTAATAAGAACTTTATCAAAATTTCCTCTAAAAGATTTAGTAAAAGCTAATACATATATAGACTCTATTATATTTGTTTTACCCATACCATTTTTTCCAATAAAAATATTTTTTTTCTTAGAAAAATTTAAATTAAGTTGATTAATATTTCTAAAGTTTTTTAATTTTAAATTTAATATTTGCATTTTTAGCCCCTTAGATGTATTTATTTTAAAAATTATATATATTTAGGTACTCCTATACCTAAATATAATTATAACACTAAAAATGAATTATTAAAAGTCTTTTCAATATATTTAATTTTTTCTTTTTCTTAATACTGACTCTAATCTACTTGCTCTTAGAATTTGATTGGAAATAATATTATATGAAAGATCTAAGTCTATTGTTTTATTCTTCTCAAAATTAATAAAAACCTTATCATCTTTTTCATAATAATCAGTTATATTTTTAATAGATATCCAAGAACAATCTTTAAGTCGCGGAGATACTGTTGGAAAAAAGATTATTTCTTTACTTTCTTCTATAATAACTGGAACTTTATGAGTTATATTAATTAAACTATATGAGCCTTTTTGTCTTCCACTTAAAGTACTACCAAAATATTCACAACTATTTTCTACTATTTTATTTGGAGATAAATTTACCAATACTTCATTTGTTTTTTCTATTACTTTAGAAACATCTTCTTCAATATAGATAATAGCATAAGTGTTTTCATTTATTTCATATTCAGATAAATACATTATATTTCCCCCTTTCAAAAATATTTAATGTATCTTATAACACATAATGTTTGTAGAAATTTGTCAAATTTTGTCACAAAAAGAAAAAACATCACTAGTATGTTTTTATTGGTAATATTAGTTGTATTAATGATTCATCTGTTGTAGATTTTACTATAATAGGTTTTATTTCGCTATTTAATAAAATTATTATATCTTCACTATCAATTGTTCTTAAAGCTTCTATCATATATCTAGCACTAAAAGATATATCTATTTTATTACTGGAATTTTGTTCTATATCTAGATTTTCTTCTACTTTTCCAATTTCTGAAGCAAAAGAACTAATATTCATTTTCTTTTTATCTATTTTCATTTTTATTATATTTTTTTCTTTAGATTGTGTTAGTAAAGCGGCTCTATCTACAGCATCAAAATATTTATTATAATTAACATTTACTATCATTTCAAAATCACTTGGTATTAAATTTGTTGTATTAGGATAAGTTCCACTTAATAAATTTGTTTGAAATAAAATATTTTTATATACAAATAAAACTTTATTATTAAATATATGTATTTCTAAATCTAAATTATCTGTTAATATTTTATCTAATTCTATTAAATTTTTACCTGGAATTATAATATTAATATCATCATGATTCTCATAATTTATTTTTATTGTTTTTTTAGCAAGTCTGTAAGAATCTGTTGCTATACATTCTAAAATATCCCTTGTTATTTTAAAATTAATTCCTGTTAATAAAGGTCTTGATTCCTGAACAGATACTGCAAATACAGTTTGACTTACTAATTCTTTAAATAAATCACTTTTTATTATTAA
The DNA here is from genome assembly GCA_964441535.1 of uncultured Muribaculaceae bacterium. GTDB lineage: Bacteria > Bacillota_I > Bacilli_A > RF39 > UBA660 > CAYNLX01. The sequence continues at coordinate 1,479 of CAYTXQ010000013.1, read as the reverse complement.
AGGTTTTTTATTTTTATCTATTTTTAAAGTAGGATAATCTTTAGGTTCTAAACAATTTAAATCAAAATTATTAACATCAGAATATATTTTTACTTTTAAATCATCTATAGTTTCTATATTAATATCTTCAGTAGGCATTTTTCTAATAATATCAATAATATTTTTACTTTGAATTATTATTATACCTGTCTCTTCTATATTTATAATATCCTTTTTGTCTATAAAAGTTTTTATAGTTAATTCTGTATCACTACTAGTTAATGATAAACCTTTATCATCTACTTCAAATTTAATACCATTAAGTATAGGTATTACAGTTTTAGTAGATATTCCTTTAATAACATAATTTAAATTTTCAAGTAAAATATTTTTTTTAATTTTAATTTTCATATTTATTCCTTCTTTCTTTTTTTTATGTTTTTAGTGTGTATATTGTGGATAAATTAAAATATTCCTTATTTTATCAATATTTTAATTTATTTTACTTGTTAATATCCTGTTTAAATAATATCTTTAATTTCTCTGATTATATTATTTAGACTACTATTATTTTTTAATTCTCTATTAATTTTTTCACATCCGTGCATTATTGTTGTATGATCTCTATTACCAAATTCACTACCTATTCTAGGAAAAGATTCTTCAGTCATCATTCTACATAAATACATTGCTATCTGTCTTGGATAATTAATACTACTGTTTCTTTTTTTGCTTTTTAAATCATCTACTGAAATCTTATAGTATTTTGCAACTCCATTTAATATTTTTTCCATGTTATTTTTACTATATATATTATTAGAAGTTCCTACAAAATCTTTTAACGCTTCTCTAGCAAATTCTAAATCAACTTTTTTAGGGTTTTCCATAGCTACATACACATATAATCTTGTTACAGCACCTTCAATATGTCTAACATCATTATCACACGCATTTGCTATATATTCAACAACATTATCCTCAATTAATTTAGCAACTTCGTGTCCTGCAATCTTATTTTTAATAATTTTATATCTTAATTCATAATCAGGCGGATAAATATTTACTGTTAATCCCCATGCAAATCTAGTTCTTAATCTTTCTTCTAATAATTTTAGATCATCTGGAGATTTATCTGAACTTATAATAATTTGTTTATCTGAAGAATGAAGACTGTTAAAAGTATGGAAAAATTCTTGTTGAGTTTTACCTGCTCCGCCTAAAAATTGAATATCATCAATTATTAATACATCCACCTTTCTAAACTTTTCTTTAAAATGCTCTATATAATCAATATTATTATCTTCATTTTTATTAGTAATTCCAACAAACTCATGTATAAAATCATCACTTGTTATATATAAAACTTTTTTATCTGAGTTATTAACAATAAAGTTTCCAATAGCATGCATTAAATGAGTTTTACCTAAGCCACTTTTACCATATATAAATAAAGGGTTATAAATTTTACCAGGTTGTTCTGCAACTGCTAAAGAAGCAGTA
>CAYTXQ010000012.1:0-20914 GCA_964441535.1 uncultured Muribaculaceae bacterium | reverse complement strand
GTACAAGTATCAGCATTTGTTATTAAATTAAAAGTAAATGCCGATATTGTAATTAATACTATAATATTGATTATCTTCTGCATATAACCCTCCATATTATCTAATAGAATTATAGCATAGTTATTTTTTATTTCCAATATAAATTGTAGTTTTTTTTTAATTATGTTATCATTATTTAAAGATAGAGAGTGAATTTTTATGAATAATAGTTTTTCTTTTATAAAAAATATGGGTAAAGGTTTAGGAGCATTAGTATTATATTTTTTACTAACTATAAGTGTAGCATTAGTATTAAGTAATATAGGTATTTCATATGACGAGTCTTTAATAGCTAAGTATTTAGATATATTAATAAATGTAGGAGTATTCTTTCTGTTATTTAGAAAAGTTTTAATTAGAGATTTTAAAAAATTCAAAGAAAATTATAGAGAATATATTCACATGGGAATTAAATACTGGTTTATGGGATTTATTATAATGATGATAAGCAATCTTATAATAAATTATATTATTTTTGATAATGGTATGGCAGGAAATGAAGCAGGTAATAGAGAATTAATTGATAAGTTTCCAATATATTCTAGTATATCAATATTACTTATAGCACCCTTTATAGAGGAATTAGTATTTAGAGCTAGTTTTAGAAATGCTTTTAAGAGAATTATTCCATATTGTATATTCAGTGGGCTTTTATTTGGAGGTCTTCATATAATTTTATCTATTAATAGTGCTAAAGATTTATTTTATTTAATTCCATATGGGTCTTTAGGTTTTACATTCGCTTATGCATATTTTAAAAGTGATACTATATATACAAGTATGTTTATGCATATGATACATAATGGATTAACTTTAATAGTTATTTTCTTATCTAAATAGGAGTTTGTATGGTAAAAAAAGAAGAAAAAATTAAAAATCATAATATATTAAAATTATTAATTTTTATATTTATTGCTATGATATTATATGCCAGATTTATTGAAACAAAAGGTCTTGTAGTTAAAGAATACTATATTACAGATAAAGATTTACCTGATAGTTTTAATGGCTTTAAAATAGTTCATTTTAGTGATGTTCATTTTGGCACTACTGTTGATATAAAATATTTAAAAAGTATTGTTAATAAAATTAATTCTTTGAATCCTAATGTTGTTGTATTTACTGGAGATTTAATAGATGACAGCATTAAAATTAAAGATGAAGATAAGAAAAAAATAATATCTGTTTTGAGTAGTATTAATGTAGATGTTAAAAAGATTGCTATTAAAGGAAATAATGATTATGTTAAGAAAAACAGTTATGAAGAAATTATGTCTAGTAGTGGATTTGATATTTTAAATAATGCTTATGAATTAATTTATTATAAAGGTTTAGTACCTATTTATGTAGCAGGACTTCCTTCATCAATAAAAGAAAAATATGATGCTAAGGATTCATTTATTTACTATGACACTTTAATTGAATCTGATATTAAGCCTGAATTTAAAATAGTATTAATTCATGAACCAGATAATATTAACTTAATAAAAAATTATGATGTTAATTTAGTTTTAGCAGGACATTCTCATAACGGACAGATTAGAATCCCTTTTGTAGGTGCTGTTATAACTCCTAAGGGAAGTAAAGAATATTATGATAATTATTATAAAGTTGGTAAAACTAGACTTTATATTTCAAGTGGAATTGGTACTTCTAAACTTAAATTTAGATTTAATAACAAGCCATCAATTAATTTTTATAGACTAAATAGTAAATAACCAAATAAAGCTCTTTTCATAAAATATTATGAAAGGAGTTTTTTTATGTATTATAAAAATAATGGAGATCGTGTTTTTGGAGTATTTGCTGTTCCGTTTTTACTTGGCGCTGCTACTGGAGGAGTTGCAGTAGGACTTACTAGACCTAGACCAGTATATACTACTTATCCTTATTATCCACCATATCCTTATCCTAATTATGGATATGGATACCCATATTATAGATAATCTTTATCTAATAAGGATCTAAATACTAATCCAATAAATATAAAGTAAGTTATTAAACTACTTCCTCCATAACTTATAAAAGGTAGAGGTATTCCTATTATAGGAGTAAGACCTATATTCATTAATATATTTTGAGAACATTGATATATAAATGCGCACAATAAACCAATAAGTAATAATTTCATTTTATTACTTTTTTCTTCTTTTATTATTTTAATTATTAATATATCTAAAATAAAATAAGAAATACCAATTACTATTCCACCTAATATACCAAATAAACTTACTATTAAAGCAAATATAAAGTCAGTAGGAGATTCTGGAAAATAGACTAAGACATTCTTAATACCATGCCCTAAATAACCAGAGGAAGATAAATTAATTAAAGCATTATTTAATTGATAACTATTATTTGATTTAAATTCTAATACTCTATCTATTCTATAGAAAATATCAGTTCCAAATATTTGAATTAGTAAATCCACATTATTTTTATAAATAAACATAATAGTAATTAGTCCTACAACTATTAAAATTAATCCTACAAGAAACCATCTTAGTCTTATATTTGAAAAGAATAATAATGCTATAGTGATTATAAAATAAATTATAACAGCACCTGTATCAGGTTCTAAGAAAGTTAAAATACTAGGTATTAAAAATATTATAAATGATATAAATATTACTTTTATTTCTTTTTTTGTACTTAGATTGTTTTTATTACTTAAATAACTTGATAACATAATACATAAAGATATTTTCATAAATTCACTAGGCTGTATACTAAAAAATCCTAAATTAATCCATGCTTTAATACCATTTATTTCATTATTAAAAAATAATACTAGTATTAAAAGAAGTACATTTAATGAATAGATATATATACTGTATCTAAATAGATTTTTAGGATTAATTAGTATTAATACCATTGTTATAGAAAATCCTACTACATACCATATTATTTGTTTTGATAACAGTTCATTATATTTACTAGCCATATTATGTGAATAACCTAAACAGAAAAAACTAGTTATTGCAAAAACACCTAATATTAATAAAATTATAATTGAATATGTTATTTTTTTCTTTTTCATATTTATAGTTTTAAACATATTTGTTTATTTATTCAACTTATGGTACATTTGTCATAAAATATACTGAGGTGAAAACATGAAAAATAAGTTACCTAATGTTTTTGCTAACCCTTTTGATAAGAAGATAAATAACGTGCAAGAAGTTTATAAAACTAAAAGTATTGTAGAAGAAGATAGAGTAATAAATAAATATGAAGATATAGAAACTAAAATAAGAAAGATATTTAATTCACCTAACTACGTATATAAAAGTAATGTTATTATAACTACAGATGAGGGTATTAGCGAAAAAACTATAGTTGGCAGAACAAAAAACTCTTTATTAACAACTACAAATGAATTAATTGATATTAGTAAAATTAAAGATATAAAAACAAAGGATTAATTGTCCTTTGTTTTTAAACTTAATTTTAATTCAACAAGATGAATGTAGTCTGAAGAATCTTCCAAAATACAAACGTCGCCTTCTTTAATTTTTCCATATTCTCTTTCCATTCTATTAACGGTATGTTCAAAGAAAGCTTCAATACTACCATGTAGATATGTACCAAGAGGGGCATGAAAATCTTCTTTTAAATATCTATTTAATTTTAATATTAAAACTACAACTGCTTCTTGATATAAATCTGTTTTTTCTAAAACACCATCATATTCTTCAACATATTTTGTAACTAAATGAAGATATCTTTTAATTAATTCCTCTTTTGCCATTATATTTCCTTTTCTAGCTTCTTCTACAAGTTTCGTAACATTACGTGGTTTCATTTATTTTTCTCCTCTTCTTTTTTGTGTTATTTATAATATCATATTAATATTTTGATGTCAAAAAAAAAGGACTAATTTAGTCCTTATACACAATCAACGTAAGTATCATCTAAACATCTAATTACACAACAGCAATCTAAATCCATTGTAAAGAAACTATTAGTAGCCACATAATTTACACAGCAGTCACCGTTATTACTCTCTGCTAATACTCTAAATGTAGCACAATTTCCATCTATCTTTTCTACTCTGCATACGCATGAGCTACGTCCAACTTCTTCACAAGAGTTATTATCTTTTGATATTGGCATACTCCAAGGAGTTCCATTTCCACAACAAGTATATAACATTACTGGTCTAGTGTTGCACATTAGACAATTTGGACCTCCTCCTAAAAGTGGACGATCACAAGTATCTAAACAATTTTCTGGACAAGCATTTTGTTGTAGAAGCAAAATTACCTGTAAGATTTCACTGATACAATTACCCTTTTCTTTATTACACATATATTATTCACCCTTTCATGTATTCTCATTAATAATTTATGATATGTTTGTGAAATTAGTGTATATTTTAGTTATAATTTACACAAATAAATTTTTATAGTATAATGTATATGGTGATTATAATGGATTGGCAATATTTAATAATTTTTTTAGCATTAATACTTATAAGTTTGATTGTTAACAAAATAATGAGAAAAGATTTTAAAGCTGAAACTAATAAATTATTACAATGTTTAGGCGGCAAAAAAAATATTATTAATGCGGAATGTAATATGTCCAGGTTTAAAGTTATTTTAAAAGATGTATCAATAGTAGACAAAGACGGAATACAAAAATTAGGTGCTAAAGGTGTAGTAGAAATAAATAATCAATTAAAAATTATATTTGATAAAAATGCAAAACAATTAAAAAGATATATATCTGAAATTGTATAGATATATATCTTTTTTATATAGTTATTTTTTGCTTTAATAATTTTAAAACTTCTTCATTGTTTTTTAATAATTTTAAAATTTCTTCTTCTTTTTGTTTAACTTGTTTTAATGATATATTTAAAGAATAAGAAATTTCTTCATTAGAATAACCTTTTTTAAATTTTAATATTATAAATGCCATAGAAATTTTATCTAAATTGGATAAAATTTCTTTCATTTTATTACTGAAATCTTTTGTTTTAGGTTCTACATCGTTTGCTTTTATCTTTTTTAAATAATCAGTAGTATTTAGAGATATATTGTTTATATGATTAGAATATGACTTCAAGAATGTTCTAAAATATCCTTTTATGCTTAAATCAATATATTTAATGACTTGACCCTTAGTATTTAAAGTTATTCCTTCTAAAATTTTAAGAAAATATAATATGACTTCTCCTTCAAAATCATTATAATTATAAGAATCTATTTTAACTCCATATTCATAACATAATGAAAAAATAATTCTGCGAATATAATATCTTTGTTTAAATAAAATATCAATTCTACTATCATATAATTTGCATTTATAAATAGCTATTAAGTCATACAAAGCACATTCATCAATATTAGTATTTTTTTCTTTTAGATTTTTCGATAAACTTAATATGTTTTTTAATTTTTCATTACTTAAAACTAAGTTATTATCTTTATCTTTTTTATCTGAAAAAAACCAAATCATATTAATGGCTTGTGGATAAGAATATTCAAGTTTTTTTAATTTCAAAACATTTCTATAAGATATATTTAATTTATCGCATATTGTAGTTAAGTTCTCTTCTTCAAAACTATCTTGATATAGTTTTTTTAATAAATTACTAAGTTCTAGTAAATTAAATTTTTGTTCATATTTCTTTACAGCCTCATTAATTCTTTTTTCTTTTGTATCAAATCCCTCTTTATTTTCTAAACTCCTAATTTGTTGACAAATAGCAGTATAAGAATATCCTTTGATCCTACAAAATTCAGCAAGAGATTCTCCATTAAAAGAATATTTCAAATTTGATGGTGGGTTTAAAATGTATTCATCAACAATTTTTTCAATTGATTCATCTACAGGACAATTACTGTATTTTTCAAGATGTTTATTTACTACTGTAGTATAGCTTAAACCTACAAATTCACAAAATTGTTTTAACGGAACACCTTTATAATAATATTTCTCCCTTTTATGTGTTGTTTCTTCTAAAATTAATTGAATTATTTCTTTTCTAGTTAAATTAATAATTATCTCTCTTTTTAAAATTGTTTTTTGTTTATTTAATTTTCCAGAAGAATATAATTTTTTAATTTTTTGAGAAAGAGTAGAATGAGAATAACCATTTATTTTACAAAATTTAGAAAGTGATATTCCATCAACAAAATATTTGTATCTAAAACTAGAATTTAATTCATCAACAATTTTTTTAATTGCTTCATCCACAGGAAAATCAGCATATTTTTGATGATATTTTTTAACTATAACTTCATAATTTAAGCCTTTTTCCAAACAAAATTGTTTTAATGGAATTCCATCGTAGTAATATTTCATATTACCCCCAGCTTTTTGTTTATTTTAACATAATAATTAGATTTATTCCATAAAAAGTTATTTTTTTATACTGATATTTTCTTCTTCTCTATTTAATATACTAAGTTGATATTCTGCAATATTTAAAAGAATTTCAAATCTTTCTTCTTTAACTAATATATGTGATCCTAAAATTGATGAATAAAGTACTGTTAATTCATTAATAGTTCCATAATCTCTAACATTTGAACTTTTCGCTAATTTAGGATTAAACTTTCGCCATTCTTTTGCTGTTGTTTTAAAGATAATAACATTTAATATATCAGCTTCTTCTGCATACTTTAGCCAACCTTTATCTTTGTAGTAATTAGTTTTAGGTAAAATATAGTTTTTTATAGCATCTGTGTGAATTAAATAATTATTTTTGGTAAGTAATCTTTTAACATCCCATTCTGAACTCTTATTCTCTGTTTCTTTTAATCTTTGAAACTCTTTTATCAAATACAATTTAAAAACTGAACTAATTGCAGCAGCAAATTCAAATGCAATATCTTTATGAGCATATGTTCCACCATATTTACCACGTTTTGAATATATTCCTATAGCATTTGTTTTGTCAATCCATTCAACGATACTGGGTGTAAATGTCAAAAGTCCTACTTGCTTTTTAAAGTGTTCAGCTTCGAACACTTTAAAATTTTTATTATAAAGAAATTCCCAAGTAGATAAAAATTCTAAAGTGTTTCTATTTCTTAACCAATTTCTTATTACATCAGCCGCTCTGGAATATCCTGCTTTAGCTTTTGCAATGTCGGTAATGGAAATATAATCACTTTTATTTTCTACAATTACATTTATGGATATATCTTGAACTATAATTAAATTATTTTTCAACCTTTATCACCTCCTATATATTTTATATTTCATACATAAGAGTTTTCCTTTTAAATATCAAATTTTATTTAATTACTATATTGACATTATTATATATTTTCTAAAGTTATTAACTGTTTTTACTTTATTCTTATTTTTTTAAAAATATAATTTATTACTAATAGCCACATAATTTTACTATTAAATACCAAACTGTTATGGCTATAAAAATAAATATAATGACTCCAATAGGTGTATCATCTGATTTATTTTTTGCTTTTTTTCCTAAATCATATAGTTTTTGTTGTTCATAACCATTTAACCACGTTTTTTCAAATTTATCACAAGATGAATTACAAGCATTTGCATAACTATTTAGTTTATTACAATAATAAACGCCATCACATTTTGCTTTTTCAGTATTTAAAAACTTACAATCAGAACAGTATTTACTCATAATTTCCCCTCCTGTAATGTATTTAATCATTACAGTTAACTGGAGAGTCAATACTTTAATTCTAATTTTAAATTTTTTATATAATTTCATGGTGAATTAATACTTTTTACTCTAATATCATCTCGCACTTTATGTTTATTAATATGAAAATGAATAAACTTTTTCATCTATATTATAGTATCCTATTTCATTATCAAGCACATTTAATTTTTTCAATATATCACATTCTTTCCTTTTAGTAATTGTTGATAAATTTCATTTTATTATTTCAAAGGTTTTTTCTTCATAGTTTTTATTTTTTTTATTTGATTCATTTCGCACCTCCAATTGCAAATGTTTTTATCTTATAAAATTATTTTGATATTAAATTAGATTTTTTGTTATTGTTTTTAGATATTACTGAATTACCTAGTCTTTGTTCTAAATCTTTTCTAGCTGTCTTTGCAACTTCTCCACCTTCTTTAGCAATTTTTTTATTTTGTTCTAATCCATAAGGAATATACTTTTCTATTAAATCATTAGTTGCTACTTCAGCTAAATTGTTTAATGCTAATTCAGTATTTGGCATATTATCTCTAAGGCTTTCTTTAGTTAAATTTTTATATTTTTTATATTCTTTAGCACTCATATCAGACCAAGTTTTATAAATTTCATTAGTAAGTATTGCAAATTCTATATTATCTTCGATACCATGTTCATTCCACGTTTCTGTTAAAATATTTCTATTAGCTATTGTTTTTATTCGGTTCTCGATCCATTTTTGATCAAATCCTTTTTGATGATAAACATTTATAGCTCTTGAAATAGCTAATTCTGGATCAAAGGTTTCATCAATTCTTTCGTTCCCTACTTTTGCAAGCCAAATTTTAAAAGGTTCAGCTTTTGATGATGGCACTGATTGAATTAGTCTAAAAAGCTGTTCAGTATCCATTTACATCGGTTAATCTTTGTTTGCCATCTTCTGCTTTCATTTTCAACTGGTTAGTATTACTAACCAGTTCACTGCCTTCTTCACTTAATCTATTCTTTAGCCATTTCCAATAATTACGTGATTTTTGGTAACTACTATCTGTTAAAACTCTAATAACGTCTATAATCGAAAAATAATGTTTTTCTTCTTCAGAATTCCAGATTGTTCTTATATTTTCGTTATCAAAAATTTTCACAATGATTTTATTGTTCATTTTATCCCTCCTAACAAAATTGCACCAAACATTTGTTCTTTAAACAATGCTTTTTAGTAAAAAATAACATTTTTCTAAATCAAAATTTAATCACAAAAAATCCCAATCCTTTCTAGAATTGAGATTCTTCTATTGTAAACCTTAACTATCAAAAGTTAGAGCAGATTCACTACTGGTGCTGAATGACTGAATTGAACAGTCCTCTGATGCTTACCATGCACCTGTTTTACCACTAAACTAAATCAGCATAAAACTAATAGATAATTTCTATTAGTTTATTTAAATGTTACTTTAATAAATGTTTTCTTACCTTTTTGAATAATTAATTCTTTATCTTTTACTATTAAGTTTGGATCTGTTACTTTTTCTTGATTTATGTTTATACCACCCTGTTCTATTAAACGTCTTGCTTCAGATTTAGATGGTGCTATATTTGCAAGTACTAATAAATCTAATACATTAGTATTTTCTAATTCTGCCCCATTTAATTCGATAGTTGATATGGATGACATGTCACCTTCATTAAATATCCTTTCACTAGTTTCTTTAGCATTACTAGCTTCTTCTTCACCATGAACGAATCTAACTATTTCATATGCCAATGTTTTTTGAGCATTTCTTTTTTCTGGTTCGTTTTTTAAACTTACTTCTAATTCTTCTATATTATTTTTTTCTAATAATGTTAATGTTTTTAAATAATTAATAACATCGGTATCGGCACTATTTAAGAAATATTGATATAAATCATAGGGTGATGTTTGTTCTTTATCTAACCACAAAGTACCAGATTCACTTTTTCCAAATTTTGTTCCATCTGATTTCATTAATAGTGGCGAACTTAGTCCCAATACATCACTATTATCGCCATTAATTTTACGTATTAAATCTAATCCAGCTGTAATATTACCCCATTGATCAGATCCCCCAAACTGAATCTTACAGTTATAAGTCTGATATAAATGTAACCAGTCTATAGATTGTAAAAGCATATATGAAAATTCTGTATATGATATACCAGTTTGTAATCTAGATGCTACTGTGTCTTTGGCAAGCATATAATTAACATTAAAATTCTTACCATAATCACGTAAGAACTCAATAACATTAATCTTCGAAATCCAATCATAATTGTTAACCATTATCGCACTATTATCACCATTAAATAAAATATATTTACTTAATTGGTTTTTTAATCCTTCAGCATTTCTTAATGATTCCTCAACTTTTAAAAGTTTACGTTCACTAGTTTGTCTAGGGTCGCCAATCAAACCAGTTGCTCCACCTACTAATACAATAGGTATATGTCCATATTTTTGCAATATACGCATTCTAATTACTTGAACAAGATGACCAATCGTAAGTGATGCCGCTGTAGGATCAAAACCACAATAAAATGTTGTTCCTTTAGTATTTAATAATCGTTTGGCAAGTTCTTCATTACTAATATCCTTAAGCATTCCTCTCCATTTTAATTCTTCAAATAATTCCATACATTTTCCTTCTTTCTAAAGAAAAAATCATCCATAATATAAGGACGAATATTTTCGCGGTACCACCTTATTTTATGAATGTTTCATACGCTTTATTATCTTAACGCGATACACGTTTTAGTTCCAGAGTTGTAAATTCCTTCATTACTAACAAAATTAATATAGCATAAAAATAAATTTTTATCAATCAATTATTTTTTAGTTTTCTTTACTGGTTTTTCTAATTTTTTAATTGTTTCTTCTAATACATCGATAGTTTTTAATCTTACATCTTCTGCGGCTTTTTGAACTATTGGAGTTCCTTTTTCTACTGCTAATTTTACTAATTCATCAGCTTTTTTAATTATTTTTTGTCCTTTAGTTTTTGCTATCTTTAGTACTTCTTCTTTATCTAAATCTGCTACTTCTTCTTGTAATTCATTTATTTTTTCTTCTATTGATTCCTTAACTTCATTTACATCAATATCTTTAGCCTTAGAAACTAATTCTTCAATTTTTTTCTTTAACTCTTTTCTAGTTTCTGTTCCTGTTTTAGGAGCAAATAAAAGCCCTAAACCTGCTCCCAGTAAAGTTCCTACTATAAATTTTACTTTTCCTTTACCCATCTTAATCTTCCTCCTTTTTAGATTTCTTTTTCTTGTTAAAAAACAAATTAGTAACTATCTGAGATAATTTATCAACTAATACATCCGATAAAGAAACTAATTTATCAGTAGTAAAATCTACTATGTGAAATAAACTGTTTAATGATTTTACTTTCTGATTAACATCCTCAACTACCTGTTCCATTCTATCAACAGCTCTAATTGTCTTTATACCTAATATTATGCCGACTATTAAGATAATTATTAATAATATATAAATTATTATTGGTAATAATATTTGTAAAAATTCCATTATTCTTCACTTTCCTCTCTATTTTCATACATGGAATCAATTAAATCAAATAAATCGCTCTCTAAAGTATCTTCTATTTTATTTTTGCTTACATTACTAGCTTCATTAATTTCTTCTTCTATTTTATCTAATGCTTTATATGTTTCAATTGCTTCTTTAGGAGTTATATTTTCTTCGATTTCTATTTCCTTTTCTCTTAAATCTATATTTGTATCTTCTAGTAATTCTTCTATAGTTTTACCTTTTATATCTTCTTCAGGTTCAGTTTCTATAACTTCTTCTTTTGGTTTTTCTCCAAAAGCTTTTTTTCTTGCTTTTTCTAAATCATCTTCTTTATGTTTAATAAGACCTTTTTCTACTATGTCTTCTTTTTTATAATTCTGATCTAATATTCCATATATAGGAGAAATAATAGGAGATGGCTTAAAGTTTCTTTCTTCTTTTTTTGATTCTAAAGAATCATATTTTCCAAAATCTATCTTTCTTTCAGTTGTTTTTTTCTTTTCTGGTTCAAAAACATTTTTAGATGTTCTTAATTTAGGTTCTTCTATGTCTTCATCAAACGCTAGAGGAAATTTAAATGTTGGTTCTGACTTATATAGATTTCTTTCTAAATCGCTATCTTCTTCTACTTTTCTTTTGGGTAATTCAAAGTTTTCTTTTTCTACTGGTTTTTCTTTAACGATTTCAGTAATCTCTTCTTTTTTTACGGTTTTATTATCAGAAGAACTTATAATAGGTATTTCTACTTCTTCTTCCTCAAATAATACATTTTTAATTTTATCAAATAATTTCATATTTGCACCAATCCTTATTCTATTACATCTAAATCTGGAATATCTTCTTTATCATCTTTATATGTTCCATATTCTTCTTCATATTGTAACATGTTTGATTCGTTATTCTTCTTATTTTTAAAAATATCTAATTGTTCTTCAGTAAATGAATATTCATCACTGCCCACTATTTTATCCACTACTTCTTTATTATACTCAATTGAAGATAATATAGTTATTGAATTTATAACAGTAGATTTTATATCAGATTCATCTACCATTACTTCTATTTTAGCATAATTATAAACCATTTCAACAAGATATTTGTCATTTGACTCTTTTATACTTAAAAATCCTTCTTTATTATCCTTTTTTATTATCCTGCTGTAATAAATTATATAGTCTTCTTCATAATCTGTTTTAATATTATTATAATTACTTATTAAATCAATATATAAATAATAAATATTTCTATCATCAACCAATATTTCATTATAATCTGTTTTATCTATAATAGCCATTCCTCTTGGTAGATAATATTTATAACCAGTCCTGTATTGATTTTCTAATTTTATGTTTTTTTTCAATACTCTTTCAGTTAAAATATCAATATCTGTGTTTTGTACGTTTATACATCCAGTTGATATAAATAGTACTAATAAACACAACAATATCTTTTTCATGGTTCACCTACTCTTTATAACTTTTATTATATCAAATTTTTATTATATTTAAAATATTTTATTTTAAAGCCTTTAAATACTTTATTTTAATTCCTTTTTCAATAAACTTAATTTCATATTCAGTTTTATAGTTTATCATATCCTTATTATTTAAATCTAATGAAATATCTTCTATAGCATATCCATAATTTGTTAATGAAATAATACTACTTTCAAATAATACATCAGAATCACTTTTTAATTCTATTACTTTTTCTTTTCTAAATATATTGTCATATAATTTTAGAAATTCCTCACTAGTTAATCTTCTTCTTGCATGGCGTTTTTTAGGCCATGGATCTGAAAAATTTAAATATATTTTATCTATTTCTTTATAAAAAAATTTATCAATATCTTTGGCATCACAATTTATTATCTTTATATTATTTAAGTTATAGTTTTCTATTTTTTGTATTGCTCTAGCTATTATCGAAGAATACTTTTCTATTCCAATATAGTTAATATTCGGATTATTTAAAGCCTTTTGTAATAAAAAAGAACCTTTACCCATACCAATTTCTAATTCTATGGGATTATCATTATCAAAAAGCCCTTTATAAGAACCCTTATGATTTAAGTAGTCTTTAATCATGATATTACTTGAATCAATGATATCTTTTGCACTTTTAATATTTCTTATTCTCATACTTCGTTTTTCCTTTAACTTTTGTGTACTTTTGTCATATAATATTTTGAAAGAGAGTTGTTATTAATGAAAAAAGATAGAAATGCTTTTTTCCAAGAAGCAAGCATGTCAGCTTCAGGATATTTACAAAATCCTGCTATGATGAATCCTAATATGTATCAAAATCCTTATGCGGCACAACAGATGCCTAATAATGGAATGGCTCCAATGCCAATTAATAATACTGCAAGTGCTAATACTGAATACGATTCTAGATTATCTAAAATAGAAAGACAAATTAATCGTATGGAAGTTAGACTATCTAAATTAGAAAGTCTTTCAGGTAATATAGGTACTATAGATGATTCTATTAATAATTCATCAATGTATATGATTTAAAATCATTTAATTCTTACCTTACCAAAGGTAAGTTTTTTTATGATTTTATCTAAATATTCTTTACCAAATACTTCAAAAAGTAGTTTATTTTTGTAAGTAATATATAGGAATACTGTTCCTCCTACGAAACTGGATAGTAATATAAATATACTAGATTCGATTCTTGAATTTTCATTATATTTAAATATAAATTTAACTATTAATACTGATAAAATCATTAATGCAGTAGGTAATAAAATTTTCTTTAACATGTTAAAAGTGGTTTTGTATTCTAATTTGTGTTCTTTCTTTAGACAAATTAAAGCTATTGCAAAAGATATTGAATATCCTATAGCTGTAGATAATATAGCACCATAAAATGGATATAATCCTACTCTATTAAATAATAGCATTAGAGGTACATCTAAAATGGCATTTGCAACAAAACCTATAATTGCACTTTTATAAACTATTTTAAATTTATTTAATCCTTGTAACGTTGTATTTGTAATTACAAATAAATTGCTAAATAGCGCTGTAAATATATTAGCAGCAAATACAAGAGGACCATAATAACTTGCACCATAAAATAAAGTCCATACTGGTTTTGATAATAATGATAAACCTACTGTAATTGGAATAGATATTATTAAAATTATCTGCATAGCTTTATTTAATTTATTATTAACATCTTTCCAGTCTTTTTTTACATGGGCTGATACTATGTTTGGTATCAAACTTATAGCCATTCCTGTAGCTAAAGCACCTACTATCGTATTTAATTTTACACTCCAAGTAGTAATCATACTAGTTATTAATTCTGAATCAAATCCGGAAAATCCTAAATATGATAAGGTTCTTAATATCAAAACCATATTAGTAAAATTATATATACTTGAAGTTATATTAATTATTATAAAAGGTATTGCATATGATATAATTTTCTTTCTTATTTCTTTATTTGTAATTTCTGTGTTCTTTTTGTTTTTCTCATTAAAGTTTAATTCTTTTTTATTCTTTTTTACTTTTGCAAGTAAGTATAAATACGCTATTAATCCTCCAAAGAAAGCTCCTGATACAGCAATTCCTACAGATTTAGTAATACTTAATCTAAATACATCTACTGCTAAATAACTTCCTACAATTATTATAAATATTCTGACTAATTGTTCTAAAACCTGACTAACTGAAGAAGGAGTAATTATATTATGACCTTGTAAAAATCCTCTTACTACACTTAGATAAGGTATTACTAGCACTGCAAAAGAAATACATCTTATTACATAAGTTACATCTTCAATTGAATTTCCGCCTTTAATATTGCCAATAATTAAATAAGCTATTTCTTTTGCAAATATAAAAAGAATAAAAAACGCAAAAGCAGTAAAGATACTTATTAGTTTTTTCCCTTGACTATATGCTCTAATTTTAGCATCCTTATATCCTAAACTATCATATTCATTAATTATTTTACTAATTGCTATTGGTATTCCAGCAGAAGATATATTTAAAAATACCTGATATATATTATAAGCATAACTATATAGTGCACTACCTCTTTCTCCAATAGTAGCATAAAAAGGTATTACATAAACTATTCCTATTATTTTTACTATTACTATTGCTATTGTTGCTATTATAGTTCCCTCAACAAATGAACTTTTTTTCATCTAATCACTCATTTTCATTATAAATTATCATTGCAGAAAAGCAATAAATCTGTTCTTCTCCAAAAAGAGAAACACCAACTTGATACTTAATATCAATTATATCACCTTTTGTTTCTTTTAGAAATAGGTTTATAGATTTCTCCAAATCTTTCTCATGACTTTCGTCAAATATTTTTACTTTCATATTATCACCAGAAAAATAATATCACCTAATATGTTATTTATTTGTCGTATATTGTTTAATATAGTAAATTGTATTACTTTTATTTTTGTTGTTTTTATATTTTACCAGTACTTTAAAAGTAGCATTAAAATTATTTTTATATTCTATATATCCTCCTAAAATTATTCCCTTAGAAGAATTTTCTTTTTTATCTATAAGTAAATCTACTTTATTATCAAAAACACCACTTGTAGGAAAAATATCTTTTGTAGGTAAATTATGTATTGCTATAGTTTCTATATCATAAATATTTTCTTTAACGTTATCTATATATACTCTATAAATTAATTCATTATCTATCAAATCTCTTACAGTAATATTAATTTCAAATGGAATACTATCACTACTTTTATTAACTTTAGACAATTCTTTAATTAATGAATAATATTTTTTATTTTCTGAATCAGTACTTTCTAGCTTTTTACAACCTGAAATTAAAAACATTAACATAATAACTATTAAAATTTTTTTCATATTAACACCATTTTAATTATAACATTATAAAAACTAAAAAGGTTCATTTTTATTATGAACCTTTTAATTATTTTACAAATTTTAAAAAGATTCTAAATTTATATAGTTTTTATTAATAAACAACCAATCATCTTGCTTATATCTTGCTTATTATCTTACTTATTTTTAGGTGAAAACATTATATATATTTAAAACTTTAGTTTGATTTATATATTATTTTACAACTATATTTATTATCTTGTTTGGTACTACAATAGTTTTTACTATTTCTTTTCCTTCCATATATTTTTTTATCTTTTCATCAATCATAGCTTTTTCTTTAATAGTAGTTTCATCTAAATCTTTTTCTACTTCTATAGTTGATCTTAATTTTCCATTAACACTTATTGCAATTGTTACTGTATCAGATACTATCTTAGATTCATCATAAGTAGGCCATGATGTTTCACATATCAAAGTTCCTAAATTATATGTTTGATTTAATTCTTCTGTTATATGAGGCATAAATGGATTTAATAATACCATTAATATACGGTAATCTGCCTTAGTAATATGTGACTTCTTTTCATATTCATTACTTAATATCATCAAAGCAGAAATAGCAGTATTAAATTTCATATTATCAATATCATCTGTTACTTTTTTTATAGTTTTATTAATATGCATTTCTAAATCTTTTGAATATTGATTACCTTCTATTACTTTTTCACCTAAACGAATGATTCGTTCAATAAATCTTTTACATCCTTTAACACCATTTTCACTCCATGAAACTTCTTTTTCATAATCACCTATAAACATAATGTAAGTACGTAATGTATCTGCTCCATAAGTATTTATTATATCATCAGGATTAACAACATTTCCTAAACTCTTACTCATTTTTACGCCATTTTCTCCCAGAACCATTCCATGAGCAACACGAACTTTAAATGGCTCTTTATTAGGTACTAATCCAATATTATATAAAATTTGATTCCAAAATCTAGCATATAATAAATGCCTTGTTGCATGTTCCATACCTCCATTATACCAATCAACTTTTCCCCAATATTTTAAAGCCTCTATATCAGCAAAATCTTTTTCGTTTTTGCCGCCAATATAACGTAACCAATACCATGATGATCCAGCCCAGTTAGGCATAGTATCAGTTTCTCTTTTAGCTGGTTTATTACATTTAGGGCAGGTAGTATTTACCCATGACTCTATGCTTGCCAAAGGACTTTCGCCACTCTCAGTAGGTTCATATTCTGCAACATCTGGAAGCAATATTGGCAAATCTTCTTCTTTCACTGCTACCCATCCACAATCTTCACAATACACTAAAGGAATAGGTTCTCCCCAAAATCTTTGACGTGAAAAAATCCAATCTTGTAATTTATAATTTGTTTTTTCTTTGCTAATTTTTAATTCTTTCATGTATTCAATTATTTTATTAATGGCATCTTCCTTATTCAAGCCATTTAAAATCTCTGAATTAATATGAATACCATCACCAATATAGGCTTCTTCATTTAAAACATTTTTAAATACTGTATAATGTAATTCATCTTTTACTTCATTTAAAATTGTATCTTCGTTTACCCATTCTACCTTGAAATTATTTATCTCATCTTCGTCTAGTTCTAGAGATGATTTTTTATCATCAATTAAATTAAATAACAAACCTGTTGCTTCTATATTAAAAGCTTGTTGCTTATTGTAGGCATAATAGTGATGATTTATAGGAAACGAACTACGAATAAATTCTACATTTTCATATCCAGTTTCTTCTTTTATTTCACGTGTTGCACAAGTAATAATATCTTCATCATTCTTAATAGTACCTCCAACAAATAATCTTCCACCCATATTACCCCAATTTATAGTTAAATATTTATTAATCTTTGGATCATAAATTACAGCCACAATACTTCTTTTTTGTTTTTCATCCTCTCTTTTTTCTCCAGTAATTTGTTCAATAACAGGAATAATTGGAATATTAAATTTTTTGGCAAATTCATAGTCTCTTTCATCATGAGCAGGCACTGCCATAATTGATCCAGTTCCATAATTCAACATTACATAATCAGATATGTAAATTGGAATTTCTTTGTTATTTACTGGATTAATTGCAGTAAGTCCTTCTATTTTAACACCTGTTTTTACTTTATTCATTTGAGTACGTTCAAATTCTGTTTTATTCTTTGCGGTATCTCTATATTTATAAATTTCTTTTATATTTTTAATTAAATTAGTATTATTATCAATTATCGAATGTTCTGGAGCTAGAACCATAAATGTAACACCATATATAGTATCAGGTCTTGTAGTATAAACAACGATATCTTCATTTGTTTCTTTTATTTTAAATGAAATCTCTGCACCAGTTGATTTTCCAATCCAATTTATTTGAGAAGTTTTTATTCTAGATTGAAAATCAGTATCATCTAATCCTTTAATTAAATCTTCTGCATAGTCGCTCATTCTAAGCAACCATTGTTCTTTTTCTTTTTGTTCAACTGGAGTATCGCATCTTTCACAAACACCTCCAGCAGAATCTTCATTTGATAAACCTGTCTTACATTTTGGACACCAATTAATATTTTTTTTAGCTTTATATGCCATATCATGTTCAAAAAATTTAAGAAATTGCCATTGGGTCCATTTATAGTATTCAGGATCAGTAGTTGAAAATTCACGACTCCAATCAAAAGAAGCTCCAGTTTTCAAAATTTGACTTTTAAAAGTTTTAATGTTTTCTTTTACAGCTTCTTTAGGATGAATATGATTTGCTATTGCATATTGTTCCGCAGGAGCACCAAAAGCATCCCAACCAATCGGATACAAAACATTAAATCCTTGCATTCTTTTTTTTCTAGCCATAATATCTAATGCAGTATGACTTCGAATATGTCCTACATGTAAACCTGCACCAGATGGATATGGAAACTCTATTAAATAATAATATTTTGGTTTTGGACTATTATTAATGGCTTTAAATGTTTCATTTTTTTGCCAATAATCTTGCCATTTTTTTTCTACTTCTTTAAAATTATACATTTTTACTCATTCCTTTTCTTTTCAAAATTACTCCTAATATTCCATAAAGTGAATATATTAAACTTATTAATAGTACAAATCCTATCATGAGTTGCCATATATAATATAAGTTTATTGCTGAAATTAAACTAGATGATAATGATATTATAAAAGAATTAATAAATGAAACTATATATGCTAAAGATTTATAATTTAATTTTTTCTCATCTAATTTAAATCTATTAATTAAATATGTTATTTCCCCCATGTTTTTTAAAGTCTTTCTCCTGGTCTTTATTAATGTTCTTAAAGCATAAATTAAAAATAATATAACAAACAGTATTATAAAAAATATAAAATCATTCATATGTTTTTTCCTTTCTAATAAAAAAACATTTTCATCTCATAAGGACGAAAATGTCGTGGTACCACCTTAGTTTCTATATAAAATAGCTCTTAATTTTATAAGGGAAATTAACCCATTACATCAGAATAGCAAGTTCATAAATTATCTTTACTAGTATTTCACCATCACTAGTTCTCTATAAAAGAATTATTTACTAATACTCTTTTCCTCATTTGCTTAAAAATATTATATTAAATTTCTGCTTCATAATCAAGAAGTTTTAAGAACATTCTTATAAATAGACTACTTAATCCTTCTTTTTTTAATTTTCTAATCTTTATTCTTTTTTTCTTTAATTCTAAATCTCCAAATATTATTTCAGCAATTTTTTCTTTTAATTTAGTTTCAATCTCTAAATCACTTATGATTGAATCTACATCTTCATTTATTATTCTTATAGCATCTATTTCAATATCTTTACCTTTACAATTAATACTCAATTGATTCGTAGTATCTACATCATTAACTTCTACTATAAAATCTTGATCATCTACATAGTAATTTGAATTAATTTCTGAATCTTGTTCATAAACTATTACATCATCTGCCTGCTTAGTATTTCTAAATCTTATTTTATAGTTTCTCCTACCAGGAATTATACCAGTTTTACCTTCAATTGGTCTTATAATTAAAGTATAGTTATTAACTTGATAATTATAATCAATATCTGTAATTAAGTAATAACCTGTTTTGTATAAAGAAGTATATCCATCATCTTCATATAATTTATATGAGTTGCTTTTACCTGGAAATATATGAATTTCTAAGCTCTCTGGAGAATTGGTTATATTTCTATTCTTTCCTAAAATACTTAGAGGTATTATAGCACCGCTTCTAGCATATACAGGATAGTCTTCATCTTTAAAGAAAGTAATATATCTTTTATTACCTGGAAATTTTTTACCAGTCTTAAAGTCATACCAAGTTCCTTCTGGTAAATATATTCTTTGAACCGCTCTATTCATTACTTTATCTTTTTTTGTAGTTATAGGAGATACTAAAAACTCACTACCAAATAAATATAAATTTTTATAAATAGGTTCATCATACATTTCCGGATGACTGTAATATAATGGCTGAACTAAAGGTAGTCCTGTTTTGTAATATCTATATGCTTCAGTATATAAATATGGAATTAATCTTTGTCTTAACTGTGTATAGTGTCTTACTATGTTTAAGGTTCTTACATCCCATCTCCAAGGTTCTCTTTTATAATAATGACCTTGATCTGCAGAGAATCTAAATATTGGAGAAAAGGTTCCTAATTCTACATATCTTATATATAATTCCCAATCTTCTATACCTTCTTTGTAACCTCCTATGTCATGACTCCACCATGATAATCCTAAGTTACTTGCACTACTATTGAAATAAGGTAACTCTTT
>CAYTXQ010000011.1:0-21222 GCA_964441535.1 uncultured Muribaculaceae bacterium | reverse complement strand
CGCTTAAAAAATAAAACTTATCTTTTGGTTCCAGATCAAAGAAAAGAATTAAATGAAATGGCTTATGAATATTCTCTTTCTGAAGGTAGGACTATACCAATTTCTTTAACTTTAAGTATGTCACAAATAATGAATAAATTTAATGATGTGGCTCAAAAATTAGGATTTACAATCATAACAAAAATGAGTGAATATCATAATGATGGTCAGCTATTTGATTTATTAGGAACAGAATCTGTGGATAAAGGATTAATTGAAGAAGAATATAACGATTTTCCTGATGTTAAAGTTCCTTTGACTTTATCTGTTGATGATTTTGCAAAAAGAATTTTTTTACCAGTTGTTTTTAAAAATAATACTGCTAATCGCGGAGAAGATAAATATTTAATTGAAAATAAAGAACAATTAAGAAGAATAATGGCATTATTTGAATTACCTGAAAGTAAAAAAATTAATTTAAAAAGTGAGTTTGTTGTTCAAAAATACATTAAGAGTTTTGATGACATTAATAGTTCTCTTCGAGTATTTACTACTTGCACAGGTGAGGTTTTATCGTCCTTATTTTTAGTATCAAAAGATATAGAACCTAAAAAAAGAATAAAAAACTTTGGAGTTGACATTTTTAATCCTTGTGAATATTTAAATGATCCAACTTCTCCATATTATCTTAATTCTAAAAATATTATTTCTAATGCTGCAGGCGGAGGTAAAGTAATCCCATTAAATTTAGAAATAAGTAATCTTACTGCTGATGACAAGATAATATTAACTTTTCACGAAATTAATGTTGAAACATTGTCTTTACCAAGTACAATAATTGAGCAGTGTGAAAAAATAGCCACATTTTGGGGTTCTAAAAAAGGCATAGTATTGGGAATTGATTTTATCTATAATTCTAAGGATAATAATTGGTACTATTTAGAAACAAATCGAAATCCATCAGTTAATGGTTATAGACTTTTTATGGGCTTAAACAGATACCAAAAAAAGGACATAAAATCTCTTATGCAACTTGATGCTTTAACTAAAATTGTGGAAAACATTATGACTAAAGATATGATAACAGAAAAAACAAAAGCAAAATAAATATTTAAAATCAATAAATTAGTAAAAATGTTATCAAAATATAGTATAATTAATATAAGGGTGATAAATTTATGAAAAAAATATTAATATTGGTATTTGCTATTTTATTATTAGCTGGTTGCAGCAATAATAAAACAAATAATAATTATAATGGTAAAGTTACAGATTTTTCTAAGAAGTATTTATCAAAAGGATACATTGTTAATATTTATAGATCAGTAACACCATTAAGCGAAGATATAGAAGATATGGGTAAAGGTTATATAACTATGGTATTTAACATATTAGTAGATCATTATTCAACTATAGATTATAATAATAAGAATGAATTTATAAAAAAACAAATTGTAAGAGACATTAAAATTGAAAAATCACCCAAAATGGGTATTGTTGGTGATATTTATGGAAACTATCAAAGTTATAGTGGTAAAGATTATAAAATGTCTGGATCTAATAATAAATATGAGAAAACCTTTGATCAACCATTAATGTATGCAGAGCAAAATTCTATTGCCGTTGAACTTGATAGAATTGCATTGGTGGATTCTTCAAAGTATCCTGATTCAATAAGCACTAGTGAATTATATAATGCTTTAGGTATTACTACAGATAGTGTTACAATGACTATATTTTTTAGAATAGAATTAGTTACAGTTGATAATAAAGTTCTTTATAAAGATTATCGTATAGAAGTTCCACCAAAAAGTTTTGATATTGGTGGTAATGAATTTAGAACTGATTTTCTTACTGAAGATGTAACAAAAATGGAACCTTATTTAGAAAAATAACCTAATTAAATATAAGAAATAGTTTTTAAAATTATATTGAAAGATATAATTTTATTTATCTTATATAAAAATAAATGAACTAGGTATCAAAATAAATTAATAAAACATAATAAAAATGGTGAGTAATATGGCAATTAATAAAAAAGCAATAAGTTTTGGATTAGTTTATATTCCAGTTGAATTAAATCCAGTTGTTTATAATAATGATACAGCATTTAATCAATTACATAAAAAATGTGGTAGCAGAATCAAATATGAAAAAATATGTCCTTATTGTGGTATTGAAGTAAAAAACGAAGAAATAATAAAAGGCTATGAATATAATAAAGATAAATATGTAACTTTTAGCGACAAAGACTTTGAAAAAATGAAATTATCTAATGAAGTACCAATTGAAATAGTTTCTTTTCTTAATTTAGATGAAGTAGATCCAATTTATTTTGAAAAAAGCTATTATTTAACAACAAAAAATAATAAAGCTTTTAGTTTATTAAAAACAATATTAAAAAAAGAAAATAAAGTTGCATTAGCTAAAACAGTTATAGGAACAAAATTTTATTATGTTATTATTAGATTTAATGAAAATAATTTACTATTAAATACATTATATTTTGATGAAGAAATAAATGTAGATGAGGATAAAGATATTTTATTAAAATTCAGTAAAGAAGAAATAGACATGGCTACTAGATTAGTTGAAGCTATGAGTGGTAAATTTGAGCCTCAAAAATATAAAGATGAATATCAAGATAAAATAAAAAAAGCAATAAAACAAAAAATTAGTGGTAAAAGAATAACTAAGTCTAAAGAAAAACCACAAAAGAGTATTGATAATCTAATGAAAGCTTTAAAAGAAAGTTTAAAGGATGTTAAAAAATGAGTATCTATGAGAATCAAATTTTTATTCCAATGCTACTAAGTAAAATAAAAAAACCATTTAATGATCCTAATTATATTTTTGAACTAAAGTTTGATGGTATAAGAGTATTACTATTTTTAGAGCCTGGTAAAATAACTATTAGAACTAGAAGAGGTATTATATTAAATAATAATTTTCCGGAACTTTTAAATATTAAAAATTATGTTAAGAAAAAAGTCGTTTTTGATGGTGAAATAGTAACAATAATTAATGGTAAGCCTGATTTTGAAAAAGTAAAAAAACGAGTACTAATAAAAAATGAATCAAAGATATCTTATTATGCAAAAAGTTTCCCAGCAATATTTATTGTATTTGATATATTATATGAAAATGAAGATTTAACAAATTTGCGGTTGATAGAAAGAAAAAAAATATTAGATAAATATAAAAATAAAGACAATTTTATTAAAGCCGAATATATCGAAAAGTATGGTAAAGATTTATATGAATTTGTTGTAGAAAATAATCTAGAAGGTATTGTAGCAAAGAAAATAGATAGTAAGTACCAAATAAATAAAAGAAGTAAAAATTGGATAAAAATAAAAAATGTAATGGATGAAGATTATTATATATGTGGCTATAAAGAAGAAGAAGATAATGCTGTTGCAAGTTTATTATTAGGAAAAAAGATTAAAAATAATATGAAATTTGTCGGATCAGTTGTTATTGGAAAGAAAAATCCAGAATATTCATTAATTAAAAAAACACCAATAGATAAAAATCCATTAATAAAAAAAGAGGGTTATATTAATATAATCCCTAGTTTAGAATGTACTATAGAATTTATAGAAAAAACAAAAAAAGGTGGATTGCGACAACCTAAATATAAAGGATTAAAACAAAAGGATGATCTATGTGGCTGATAAATTAAAAAAATATAAACAGAAACGAAATTTTAATAAAACTAATGAACCTAAAGGAAAAAAAGAGAAAACTTTAAGACAACTTAAATTTGTTATACAACATCATCTTGCTCGTAGAGATCATTATGATTTTCGTATAGAATGGGATGGTACTTTAAAAAGTTGGGCTGTACCAAAGGGTCCTTCTTACAACCCCAATGATAAAAGACTTGCAGTTCAAGTTGAAGATCATCCTATTAGTTATCGTAATTTTGAAGGAATAATACCTAAAGGAGAATATGGTGGCGGAACTGTTATGATTTGGGATGTTGGTAGTTGGATTCCAATAAATGATCCTACTGAAGGTTTAATTACAGGATATTTAAAATTTACTTTAAAAGGAAAAAGACTTAAAGGAATATGGACACTTGTTAAAATGAAAGAAAATAACTGGCTTCTTATTAAAGAAAAAGATGATTATAGTAAAAAATCAGCATATATTAATAAATATACTACAAGTATTAAAACCGGATTAAATATAAAGGAAATAGAAAAAGTTGTAAAATCTAAAAATATTAAAGTTTCAATTTCTGAAGAATATACTATAGAAAAAGTAAAAATATCAAATCCCGATAAAATACTTTTTGATAAACAAAAAATAACCAAAAAAGATGTGGCATTATATTATCAAAAGGTATATTCACGAATGTTTCCATTTTTAAAAAACAGACTTATAAGTACAATTCGTTGTCCTGAAGGAATAGATGGTTCTTGTTTCTTTAAAAAACATTTGGGTATTTATAATAAAGGAATTGGTATGATAAATATTCAAAATGAAGATGATAAAAAAGAAGATTTTTATTATATAAAAAATATATCAGGGCTTATTTCTGAAGTACAAATGAATACTATAGAATTTCATATATGGGGAAGTCGTGCAAAAAATTTAGAAAAACCAGATATAATGGTGTTTGATTTAGATCCAGATGAAAAAATGGATATAAAAAAAGTTCGCCAGGGAGTAAAAGATTTAAAAAGTATTTTGGATGAACTTTCACTTACATCATTTCTTAAAACAAGTGGCGGTAAAGGATATCATGTTGTTATTCCTATAAAACCATCAACTGATTGGAAAAAATTTAGAGAATTTGCAAAAAATATTGCAGAAATTATGGAAGCCAAATGGCCAGATCGTTATGTATCAAACGTTAGAAAAGTTAATCGAAAAAACAAAATTTTTGTTGATTGGATGAGAAATATTAAAGGAGCTACAAGTGTTGCACCATATTCATTAAGGATAAGAAAAAGTGCATCCGTATCAATGCCAATAACATGGAAAGAACTTGATACAGTTACACCAAATGGAATTACAATATCTGAAGCTATAAAAAGGCTACGTCGTAAAGATCCATGGGAAAACTTTTTTCAAATTAAGCAACAACTTAAGTGAATCAAATAAAATTGATTTAATTCTGATAATAAAGAAAGAAGAAATTTTTATATAATTCTTCTTTCTTTTTCTTCTTCCAATAATTCTTTACAAGCATAAAGAATATTCTCTTTGTTATATTTTAATATTTTATCCATCCATATTAATATTTCAAATGGTATTTCTTTTTTTATTTTAGTTTCAATATTAAATTGTGCTTCATCTACAGACAAATCAAGAATTTTTGGAATAAAATCTTTAATAATATCAGGATATTGTTGACAAATATATTGTAATTCTTCTATAAAAGATTGATCTTGTGTTTTGCTATTCATGAAAAAAGATCTTTTACTATTAGATATTATGGAATAAATAGTGCCTATATCTCTTATATTTTTTATCTTTGATTGAATATCTGTAATGCTTCGATTTAACCCAAAAATATTACTTCCATCATATACTGGAGCAAGTTTCAAATTTGTAAAAGTTCCATTTAAAGGTAATAAATGTTTATTTTTTGGATCTTTTATAAATTCAAAATATTGTGGAGTAGTTTTGATACTCCAGTTAGTAGAATTTCGATCTGTTTCCAATAATACGGCATCAATAATTAATCTTCTTATTAATTTGTCACTTGTTTCATTGATTGTTTCTTCATTTACATTAATTAATCTAAGAGCCTCTATTATATTTTCTACGGAATTACAAACTGACTGATCAATATTATTTTGCTCATAAGTGATTTTTAATAAATTTAACAAAGTTTCTCCAGATAGTAAAAGTTCTCCTTCTTTTGTAAAATCAGGAGTAATAATTCCTTTTTTTCCATTCAAAATAGCTAAATCGTAATTGGCATGTTCTAATCCACATTGTTCTAGAAATTCTGCAAAGAATAATTGGGATAAATCTTCATAAGAAAGTGCGTATGTTTCTTTAAACATTATCCTACCATCTTCTAATAAAATCCATGCTTTTGGTTTTCTACCAACTATATTTTGTTGCATTCTTTTATCTTCTATTTTATCTAAATCAATATAACCGTTATTATTTCTTAATTCTTCTAAATTTGAGATTGTCATAAAAACCTCCTAACTTAATATATAATTCTTAATTATATAATACTTTATCTTTATTAAAATTACAATAAAATGATGAAAATATTATTAATAGGTAGTGGTGGCAAAGTTCTTAATGTTATTACTGTCGGCAAAAATTTAGAAGAAACAATATCAAAAAAAATATAATATAGTTTCAAATATATCTTATTCTAATATTTATTATAGGAATAATATAGGTAATAAAGCGTTATTTATATTATTACAGAATTTGATGATACTCCTGGTTTTATGTTTTTTGGTTCAGCGATATCAATTACATTTCATTTGCTTTTATCAGGATTAGGAATTTTAGTAGATAAAATAAAAAACATTGATGAAACATTAACAGCCATTCATAAAGAACATAAGAATAAAAACAAGGGTTAAATTAACCCTTTTTAAAATAGTTTGATCTTAATATTTTAATTGATATATTGAAATAGTCATTTACTTCTTTAGTTTCATTTTCTATGTGTTCTAAATCACTATTTCCTTTTTCATTTTCTCCAAATAAAACATAATTACTTCCATCATACCAAGAATAATCTTTAAAATATGCTATAGGTTTTCTATTTTTATCAAATATATCATTACCAAAATAATAAGAATAATCAACATTTAAATTAAATAAATTTGCAATAGTAGGTAAAACGTCTAATGATTGTGTTAATTCTTTAATTTTTTTTGGCTTAATGTTATCAGCCCAAATTATTAATGGTTCTTTGCTTTTTTCGTATTTTTCTTTAATTCCAGTATATGATTCATAAGATTCTTTTCCTAAAGTATAAGGATAATGGTCAGAAGTAAATAAAATAACTGTATTGTCTAGAATATTTTGCTTTTTTAATTCATTCATTAATTCTCCTACAAATTCATCTACTTCAATTTGAGTTGCAATATAGGAAATAATTTTATCAGGTACTTTTTCATCCAAATTATCAAAATGTTTTTTAACTGTATTATAATGTTTTTTAACTGATAAATTTGTTTTATCATAAGGACTATGACCGCTTAAAGTAATAATATAACTGAAAAATTTTTCACTGTCATTTAAAATATATTTTTTAGCTTTATTAAAAAATACTGAATCATAACGTTTTTCTTCATCTGATAGATTTAATTCTTTTTGTCCATAAAAATTATCATAACCTAAACCTTTATAAACAAGATGTCTTGTATAAAATTCTTTATCATTACTATGAAAAGCATTAGTATTATATTCCTTTTCTTTAAATTTATTAGCTAAAGAAGTTCTGTAAGAATTTTTATTAAAAGTATAGCAAGTAGGGCCATCTGTAATGGAAGGAACAATACTGGTGTTATATATTATTTCGCTATCACATGTTGTTCTTGGATATACAGGAACAAAATGATTTTCAAAACTCCATCCCTCATTCATTAATTTATATATATTGGGAGTTAAACTTTCATTAACTGCAATATTATCAAAAGATTCAGCCATAATAAATATTAAATTTTTATTTTCAAATATTCCAGTATATTCATTATTAGAGTGATACTTTTTATTTTCTTTAAAATATTTATTTATCTCTTTGTTATAATTATTTTTATTACCTGAAGTTGGAGTCACGAATCTAATAAAATCGCGAATAGCATAATTTGTAACACCGAATCTTGAAATAAATTTTTTGTTACTATATATTGTTTTAAATAAATATTTATCAGAAGTATATAATCTTGCTTGTTTAATAGGATATTGTAAATTAAATATGATTAGTATAAACAGTATAATTGGTATAAAAAACATATTCCTGTTAATTTTTATTTTATTATCTGTTTTAACTAATTTATAAATTATTATTCCTGCAATAGGCATAAGTATATAGAATATATTTATTAAATTAAATGAAACTACTCCTTTTGCAAAATCCATTCCTTCTTTTAATGTAAATATTTCATTAATTGAAAAGAAATCATTAAATATCGGAACATAAAAAGTTTGACAGATTAAATAAATTGGTAAGAATAAAAATGAAGTAATATAATAAATAGATTTGATTTTTATAGGAATAATTAAACCAACGAGAATAATTATATATATTGTAAAAAATAAACAGAAAAACAATAAAAAAGTATAATCTAATTTATTTACTATTATAAAAATAAATTCTAAGATAAATATATAACTGGATAGTAGAATAGATTCCTTATTTTTCTTTAAAAAATTAAGTAGTGAATCTTTTTTGGGTATTAATAATAATATTACAGTTAAAAAGCAAGTAGCTAACATATAATAAAATAATTTATCTATTATAATTCTTTTTTCAATTGCAAAATACCAATAATCTTTAAATAGTTTATATGATATTAATAGTAATGATAGTATTATTGCATATTTATACTTTTTTATAAATTTCATTTTTTAACTTCCTTCTTAATATATAAAATTATATTCTACTTTTAATTAAATTACAATGAATTAATAGTTAAAATGTCAATAAAAAATAATATCTCTTTTTATTTTTTATTGGATATGCTAATATAAAAACATATAATAGAAATGAGAATTATTATGGATGGTAATGAAGTAAAAATAGAAGAGAAAAAAAGAAATTTAACATATTAAAGAAAATTAAAAAAACATTTAAAAAAATAGGACCGGGTTTTATTACAGGTGCTGCTGATGATGATCCTTCTGGAATAGCTACTTATTCTATTACAGGTGCTCAGTATGGTTATAGAATGAATTTCTTAATTTTATTTTTAATGCCTTCAATGATTGTAATACAGGAAATGTGCGGAAGATTAGGAATGATTACAGGTAAAGGTTTAGCTGATGTAATTGAAAAATATTGTTCAAGAAAAATATTATATTTTACTGTTTTACTTTTAGTTGTAGCTAATGTAATTAATATAGGCGCTGATTTAGGAATTATAGCAGCTTCTATACAAATGATACTTGGATTTAAATTTTATTACTGGTTAGGATTATCTGCTATTTTTATTATATTAATGGAAATAGCGGTTCCATATGAAAAATATTCTAAAATTTTAAAATGGTTGGGATTAAGTTTAGGTGTGTATGTAATTACTGCTTTTTTAGTTAAACAAGACTGGAGTAAAATAGCTTTCTATATAATTATTGCTATATCAACTGCTATAGGAGTTGCAATAAATTGTTTTCAAATAAATATTATTCAGGCTTTATTTTATGCAGCAGTTGTAAATGGTATAGCATCTATTCCTTTAATAGCACTTATTATTAAATTATCTAGTGACGAAAAAATTGTTGGAAGATTTAAAACAAGATTAATTAGTAGAATTATTGCTTGGATAACATTCTTGTTTATAGTATTATCTGTAATATTTATGATTTATAGTTTGCTTTTTAAATAATTGGAAGAAGTATATAATATGAATTTTAAAGAACATATAACAATTGTCTTATAAAGATAAAATAGTCTAAAGTATCGACTTATTATATATTTATTTAAATTGTGAGTATATTAATAATTGAGGTGTGACATGATTAGATCTTTATGGCAGGATAATATTAATGTTGAAATAGAAGAACCTTTAGATAATAATATAGAAACAGATATTTTAATAGTAGGTGGAGGAATATCTGGTATAAGTACAGCTTTTTATCTTAAAGATAGTAATTTTAAAGTAACTCTAGTAGATAGAGATAGAGTTGGTTTTGGTGTTTCTAGTTTATCTACTGCTAAACTTACTTTTATGCAGGATTTAATTTATTACGATTTATCTAAAAAATTTAATATGGAAATAAGTACTAAATATTTAAAATCTCAAAAAGAAGCTATTGAATTAGTAAAAAATAATATTAATAAATATGATATTGATTGTAATTTTGAAGAAGTACCTTCTTATGTATTTACTAACGATAAAAATAAAATTAAAAATTTTAAAAAGGAACAAAGTTTCTATGATGAAGTAGGAATCCAATATGAAGTATTAAATGAATTACCAATTAAATTTCCAGTAAGATATGCATTAAAAGTAAATTCTACTGCTGTTTTTCATCCGGTTAAATACATTTTAAATCTTAAAAAAATATGTATAAATTCAGGTATAAAAATATATGAAAAAACAATTATTAACAAATTAATAAAACATGACAATTTTTATATTGCCTATGCTAATAATTGTGAAATAAAGGCTAAAAAAATAATTTTATGCTGTCATTATCCATTTATGATTATTCCAGGATTAATTCCTTTTAGGACTCATATTGAAAAATCATATATAGCAGTAGGAAGTTGTAAAGTTAACAATCATTTTAGTGCTATAAGTAATAATTATCCAGCCCAATCAATTAGATTCCATCAAGATAAAAAAACATATATATTATATGCTGGAGAATCTCATAAATTATCTAATCATTTAAATCATGAAACAAGATATTTAAATTTGATTAATGAAATGAAAGAATATTTAAGTGACGATGTTAAATATGTTTGGGCTACTCATGATGTAATAACTAATGATTCACTTCCCTTTATTGGAATATTAAATAAAAAGGATCCTAATTTATTAATTGCAACAGGATTCAATAAATGGGGTATGACTAATGGAAGTTTATCAGGTAAAATATTAAGTGATATAGTTTTAAAAATTAAAAATGAATATATAGATTTATTTAAACCTGATAGAAATATAAATAAAGAAAAAGTTAAAAATTTTATAATCGATACTTTAAACTCTGTTAAAATATACACTTATAGTAAACTTAAAAAGAATTATAAATTTTATAAAAATAATGTTTTTGTTATTACAAAAGAAGGTAATAACTGTGGTGTTTATATTGATGAAAATAAAAGAAGACATACAGTTAAAGTGAAATGTCCTCATATGGGCTGTGGACTTATATTTAATAATTTTGAGCATACTTGGGACTGTCCGTGCCATGGATCTAGATACGATATAGATGGTAATTTATTACAAGGACCTAGTGTAAAAAATATTCTATAACTTTATTTTATACACTCATTATAAATAAAATGTTATAATTTTAATGAAGGTAAAGGAGAAATAAAATGAAAGTTTGTGTAATAGGTGGAGCAGGCTATATAGGAAGTCATGCAGTTTATGAATTAATTAGAGATGGTAATGAAGTAGTAGTAATAGATAATTTATCAACAGGATTAAAAGAAATGGTACATAAGGATGCTAAGTTTTATTTAGGTGATATTACTAAAAAAGAACAGTTAGTTGATATTTTTGATGAAGAATGTTCTAAAAAACCTTTTGATGTTGTTATGCATTTTGCTGCTAAATTAATAGTTCCAGAAAGTGTAGAACAACCTTTAGAATATTATTATAATAACGTTGAAGGTGTTAGAGTAATGTTAGATGTAATGAAAGAATTTGGAATTAGAAATGTTGTATTTTCATCTACCGCAGCAGTTTATGGAGAACCTACTAAACCAATCTGTGAAGAAGAGGATCCAACAATACCAATTAATCCTTATGGTTCTACTAAATTAGCAAGTGAAGGAATGATAAAGTGGGTTTGTAAGGCATATGATATGAATTATTGTATATTTCGTTATTTTAATGTTGCGGGTGCTGATGAATCAGGAAGTATTGGTTTGAAAAAGGATAATTTTACTCATTTAGTTCCAATAGTTGTTCAAACAGCATTAAAAATACGTGACAAAATGTATGTTTATGGTGATGATTATGATACAAAAGATGGAACTTGCATAAGAGATTATATTCATGTATCTGATTTAGCTAGAGCTCATGTTTTAGGTGCAAAATATTTAGTAGAAAACAATAAGTCATTACTTGTTAATTTAGGATCTAATGAAGGATACTCTGTTAAAGAAGTAATAGATGAAGTATCTAAAATTAATCCTGTTAATTATGAGATAGCAGAAAGAAGAGAAGGAGATCCTGCTAAATTAATTGCTTCTAATAAAAAAGCAAAAGAATTATTAGGTTGGGTTCCTAAATATAGTTTAACTGATATTATTAAATCAGATATAAACTTTAGAATGAAAAATAAATAATGTTATTCGTATAAATTTCTATTTCCTGTAAACAATAATTACAGGAGGAATTTATGACAGAAAAAGAATTATTATATGTAGAAG
The DNA here is from genome assembly GCA_964441535.1 of uncultured Muribaculaceae bacterium. Lineage (GTDB taxonomy): Bacteria > Bacillota_I > Bacilli_A > RF39 > UBA660 > CAYNLX01. The sequence continues at coordinate 8,981 of CAYTXQ010000011.1, read as the reverse complement.
ACATATTAGAACATGAAAAAGATTTTAAAAGTATATGTGAATATTATTCAAATGAAATAGAAGATAAAAATGTAAAAGATTTACTGGATAATATAGTAAAATCTCAAGAACAAAATTATAAGAAAGTTTTTAATCTTTTAGATGAATAGGTGATAATATGGAAGATAAATTAATAATGAGCAACGTTCTTTCTTTCTCTAAAGGATTAATAGAAGTATTAATTCATGCCGTAATAGAGTCTTCTACAGACAATGTACATCAAGTTTTAAAGAAACAATTAGTGGATAATTTAGCTTTACAAAATGAAATATTTAAATTTATGGAACAAGAGGGATGGTATACTTTAAAAAATGCTCCTAAGCAAAAAATAGAAATTTCTAGAGATAAATTTAATTGTAATTAAAAAAATATTAAAAAAATGTATGTTTTTGATTAACATATATTTTTTTGTGTTATAATTTTATTAGGAAAAATATTTAGAGTAGTGGAGTGTAGTTATGGAAAAAATTGAAGAAGATAATTTAAGGTTAATAGCATTACAGAGTATTAATGGATTTGGAGAATCTGTAGATAAACATTTACAAAAAATAAGAAAAACTAATAAAAGTTATATAATTCCTATTGAAGAAACAAGATTTAATAACGGAGAAGGAAAAGTAAAAATAAGTGATTCAGCGAGGGGTAAAGATGTTTATATAATGAGTGATATAAATAATTATAGTATTACTTATCCTATGTATAATTTTATTAATCATAAAAGTCCAGACGATCATTTTCAAGATATTAAAAGGGTATTTGCAGCTATTAGGGATCACTCAAAAAGTACTTCGTTAATCACACCACTATTATATGAATCAAGACAACATAGAAGAAAGGGAAGAGAATCTTTAGACTGTGCTGTTGGATTACAGGATTTAGTATCTTTTAATGTTAAAAATATAATAACTTTTGATGTACATGATCTTGATATACAAAATGCTATTCCAAGATCATCATTTGAAAGTTTTTATCCTACTAAAGAAATAATAGAACAATTTCTTAAAAAAGAAAAAATAGATTTTAAAAATATGTTCACAATAGCACCAGATAGTGGTGCTGTAGCTAGAGCAAATTTATATGCTAACCTTTTTAGATGTAAAATGGGTTTCTTTAGAAAAGAAAGAGATTATTCAGTAATAATAGATGGAAAAAATCCAATAAAAGAACATCAATATGTTGGAGATGATTTAACTGGTAAAAATGTATTAGTATTGGATGATATGATAGCATCAGGAGAATCTATTTTAGATGTTGCTAAAGAAGCTAAAAAAAGAGGAGCAAATAAAGTATATTTAATGGTTACTTTTGCACTATTTACAAAGGGTGTAGAAATATTTAATAAAGCATTTAAAAAAGGTTATTTTGATAGAATTTATGCTACTAATTTATCTTACATTCCAGAAGAATATAAAAAATATAAATGGTTAGAAATAGTTGATTGCAGTTATAAAGTAGCTCAAATAGTAGATTGTTTAAATAGAGGAACTTCATTATCTAATTTAATAAATGATACGGAAGTAATGAGTAATGATATTTTAAAATTAATTAAATAATAATTAAAAGTTTGAAGGTGAATAACATAATTAGAATAAAAAATATTAATGATTTTAATTTATATGATACAGTTACCTGTGGACAAATTTTTAGATTTATAAAAGAAGAAGATAATAGTTTTACTATTATTTTATTTGATAGAGTTATTAATATAAAAGAAGATAAGGATGAATTATTAGTTTCATCTAATAAAGAAGAAAATTTAAAAGAAATTATAATAAATTATTTTGATTTAGATAGAGATTATGAATTAATTAATAAAACTTTAAGTAAATATGATAAAAAAATAATACCTATAATAGAAAAATGTGATGGTTTTAAAATGATTAAACAGTCTCCTTTTGAGACTATAATTTCCTATATAATATCTGCTAATAATAATGTAAGAACTATTACTAAAGTTGTTAATACTATTTCAGAAAATTATGGAGAAAAAGTAATGTTTAACAATAAGGAATATTATTTATTTCCTAATGCTAAAGATTTGAAGAACGTTTCAATTGAAGATTTTAGAAATATGAAAACTGGGTTTAGAGCAGAATATTTAGTTTCTATTATAAAATCTATAAATGAAGGTATTTTAGATTTAGATAGTATTTATAATATGGATACAGAAAAATCTTTAAATTTATTAATAAGTTATAAAGGTATAGGCATGAAAGTAGCATCCTGTATATTACTTTTTGCATATCAAAAATTTGATGTGTTTCCAATTGATACTTGGGTAAAAAAAATGATGGAAGAAGAATATAACCTTAAAGATGTAAATAAAATAAAAGAATATGCAACAAAAAATTATAAAGAATATTCTGCTATAGCAATACAATACATGTATCATGCTAAGAGGAATAAATAATATTGATTAAAAATAGTTTCTGTTATATAATTTAAAAGAAGAATAAAGGGTGATTAGTGTGAAGAATAATATGTTGTCAAATGATTTTTATAATAAAATAAGTGCTTATTGGAGAGCTACTAATTATCTTTCTGTAGGTCAGTTATATTTGATATCTAATCCATTATTAAGAAGACCTTTGAGTATGAGTGATATTAAACCTAGATTAGTAGGACATTGGGGAACTGTACCTGGACAGAATTTTATTTATGCTCATTTAAATAGAATAATTAAACAGTATGATTTAAATATGATATATATTTCTGGTCCAGGACATGGTGGAAATGCTATGATAGCAAATGATTATTTAGATGGTACTTATACTGAATTTTATCCTAGTATTACTGAAGATGAAAAGGGAATGCAGAAATTATTTAAACAATTCTCTTTTCCAGGAGGAGTATCATCACATGTTGCTCCTGAAGTACCTGGTTCAATAAATGAAGGTGGAGAATTAGGCTACAGTCTTGCTCATGCCTATGGCGCTGTATTAGATAATCCTAATTTAATAGCGGCTTGTGTAATAGGAGATGGAGAAGCAGAAACTGGACCTTTAGCCGCTTCGTGGCATATTAATAAATTCATTAGTCCTAAAACTGATGGAGTAGTTTTACCAATACTTCATTTAAATGGATATAAAATAGCCAATCCAACAATGTTTGGTAGAATGAATAATTCTGAGTTATATAATTTCTTTGTAGGATGTGGATATCTTCCTTTTATAGTTGAAGGACATGATGAAAACACTCTACATGTTTCTATGGCAGAAACTTTAGATATTGTTATGGAAGAAATTAATAATATTAAAAAGGGTGCAAGTAAAGACAACATAAGATGGCCGGTTATAGTATTTAAAAGTTTAAAAGGATGGACTGGTCCTAAAGAAGCTGAAGGTAATTTTAGATCTCATCAGATACCTTTAATAGTAGATAGTGAACATCCAGAAAATTTATCTAAGTTAGAAGCATGGTTAAAAAGTTATAAGCCAGAAGAATTATTTGATGAAAATGGAAAGTTAATAGAAGAATTAAGAGATTTAACTCCAAAAGGAAATTCAAGAATGGGAGCAAATCCATATTCTAATGGAGGACTTTTATTAAAAGAATTAAATCTACCTGATTTTAGAAATTATAAAATAGATATTACTAAACCTGGAAGTGTCATAAAAAGTGATATGACAGAATTAGGTAATTATTTGAGAGACGTAATAAAATTAAATCCAAATTTCAAAATATTTTCTCCAGATGAAACTTTATCTAACAGATTAAATCATGTATTTGAAGTTACTAACAGGAAATGGAACGAAACTATTGTAGATACAGATCAATATTTATCTCCAGAAGGTCAAGTAATAGATTCATTATTATCTGAACATGTATGTGAAGGAATGTTAGAAGGTTACATATTAACTGGAAGACATGGAATATTTACAACATATGAAGCATTCTCAAGAATAATAGATTCTATGGTAAGTCAACATGCTAAGTGGTTAAAGATAAGTAATAACTTATCTTGGAGAAGAGATATTTCCGGTTTAAATATATTATTAACTTCTCACTGTTGGCAGCAAGATCATAATGGATTTACTCATCAGGATCCAGGATTTTTAAATCATGTGGTAACAAAAAAAGCATCAATAGTAAGAGTTTATTTACCTTACGATGCTAATTCTTTAATATCTTGTGTAGATCATTCAATTAAAAGTAAAAATTATATAAATGTAATAGTTGCTTCAAAACAACCTAGATGTCAATGGTTAAATATGGATCAAACTGTTAAACACTGTACTAACGGTATAGGTATTTGGGATTTTGCAAGTAATGATAATGGTAATCCAGATGTAGTATTTGCTTGTGCTGGAGATACTCCAACTTTAGAATCTTTAGCAGCAGTTTCTATATTAAAAAAATATATTCCAGACCTTAAAATTAGATTTATTAATGTAGTAGATTTAATGAAATTACAATCAAGTGAAGAACATCCTCATGGATTGGCAGATGCAGCTTATGATTATTTATTTACTAAAGATAAACCTATTATATTTAATTTTCATGGATATCCTAACTTAATACATGAATTAACTTATAAAAGAGAAAATAAAAATTTACATGTTCATGGTTATATAGAAGAAGGCACTATAACAACATCTTTTGATATGAGAGTACAAAATAGAACAGATAGATATCATTTAATACTTAACTTATTAAAATATATAGATATAGAAGAAAAAAGTATGTTAAAAGATTACTGTAATAAAATGCTAGATAAGCATTCTAAATACATTATAGAATATGGTGTAGATATTCCTGAAGTAGTAGAATGGAAATGGGATTAACCTAGAGCAATATCCAATATCATCATAATAGAAAATCCAATTATTGAAAATAAGGCCATGAGGTCTTTTTTTTCATTAGATTGAGATTCTGGTATAAGTTCTTCAATGACTACATAAATCATGGCACCTGCTGCGAATGATAATAAATATGGCAATAACAGTCTTACTTTAAGTACTAATAAAGCTCCTATTAACCCTGAAATAGGTTCTACTATTCCACTTAACTGTCCTATAAAAAACGCTTTTTTTCTAGAAAAATTTTCTCTTCTTAATGGAACAGAAACAGCAGTTCCTTCAGGAAAATTCTGTATACCAATTCCTAAAGCCAACATACATGCTGAATTTAATGTAGCATGACTTAAACCATATGCAACTGAACCAAAAGCAACTCCTATTGCTAATCCTTCAGGTATATTATGTAATGTAATAGAGAAAATTAACATTAAACTTCTTTTAATACTTGTTGTAGCCTTTTTATTTAATCTATCAAAAATTTTATCTCCTATAAATAATAAAAGTCCTCCAGAAAAAAATCCTATGAAAGTAACTAACCAGGTAATCATTTTTAAATTATTACACATTTCAATAGCAGGAGAAAGTAAACTAAGAAATGAAGCTGCTATCATAATTCCTGCAGCAAGTCCTAACATAGCATCTAATATATTTTTATTTTCTTTTTTGAAAAAAAAGACTAAACTTGCTCCTAAAGCTGTTACTCCCCAAGTAAATAAAGTGGCTATTAATGCTTGTATAAATGGATTTAAGGAAACAAAAAAATTAATCATACAATTACCTCACTAAAAGTAATTTATGATTAATGTTGAGTATTGTGTAGGCTACATAGTATTAAACATATCTTCCCAAATATCAAATAATATTTCTAAATTTTCTTCAACTCTAAATAATACTTTATACTCTTTAATTATTTCCTTACATATGTCTGTTATTTCGTTAGAATTAAAACTTATTTTAGTTGGTAATATTTTTTTATCAATTAAAGATGTTAAAATATTATTAGCAATATCTGATTTTTCTTCTTCTTTTATAATCATTATATCTATAATCATATTTGTTATAGAATTATGAATAATTATCATAAGTGGATAAATCATTTTTTCAGAGACAAACTTTGGAGTATATAACATTCCAATATTTAGTTCTCCCTTTGGTTGTATCCATGTTCCTTTATTAATTAATTCTTTCTTCAATCTATTTTGGTTTATAAATTCGTATTTTAGAGTCGGCCATTTAACTTTTTTATGTGTTATTTCATTTTCAATTTTACTAAAAGAATACATGTATTCTATATCGACTGATTCTAGGTCTAAATTTTTATAAATAATATAATTTGAGACTTCAATAATTCTTTTCAAAATAGCTATTAAAAATATACATTCTTGTTCTGTTACTATTCTAGGCAATTTTCCTGCATCTAATCTAAAAACAACATTTTTAAGTTTAATACTGTTTTTTTTCAAAGATTTCTTATCATCATCAGTTAGCATATTTCCTGGATTGCCTAAAGAAATTTTATAGGCTCTCAAGCGTATAAACGCATCTGGAGAATATTCATATTGCCCGAAAGATATGTCCATTTGGCTAAGTAAATCTTGTTTACCGTAATAAATGCTTATTCCGTAATCTAACCCAGCCTTACCCATAATAGAAATATAAATATCTTCTTCAAAGTCGTCTAATCTAAAAATATCATCACTATCAACTAACTCCCATATTTTAGTTTGTTCATATTTTTTAATTAATTCTTGTAATTCTTTATAATTTTTCATACTAACTCCTTTATTAATTAAGAGTTTCTAATATTTCTTTAGTATATTCAATCATGAACAACGGGATATTAATTAAATCCCCATCAATATTTAGATTATTCATAGAATATCTAATTCTATATTTTGGCATCTTTTTTTCATTATATTTTTTAAAACTTGCACTTTCAATAATTGTATTTGATTTAACTTCAATTGGTATAATGTCATTTTTGTATTGAATTATAAAATCTATTTCATGTCTATCAAAAGTAAAATAATTAGGAATTATATTAAATGTCTTTATAAGCATAGTCAAGCAAAAGTTTTCTGTTAATGATCCTTTAAATTCTTTATATAATCGATTACCTTCTATAATTATTTTACTATCTAAATCAGCCATTTTGGACAATAGCCCGACATCGCACAAATAAATTTTAAAACTAGAAAGATCATTGTAAGCTTTAAGAGGTAAGTTAGATTCTTTTAAATTATATACTTTATAAATTAAATTAGCATCACTAAGCCAATTTAAAGCATTTTCATATTCTCTAGCTCTAGCTCCGTTTTTTATTACTTGATATAAAAATTTTTTGTTTTCTTTAGAAAGTTGTGAAGGAATACTATCCCAAATAAGTGATATTTTGTTTGCTTCGCTATTATCAACATGTTTGGAGAAATCACTCTTGTAAGCACTTAACATAGAATCTTGTAAGACCTTAATTCTATCCATATCTTTTTCAGTTATCCAGGATAAAACAACTTCTGGCATACCTCCTACTACAAAGTAAGCTTTTAGTTTTTCTTCAAGTTGATTAAAGAAAATTTCAGGAATATTTTCTATTTTTTTAATTGAATTCATGTATTCAACTAAATTAGTACAATTATCAGCTTCTAAAAATTCTTTAAATGATAATGGATACATATCTAAAAAATCAACTTTACCAACTGGAAAAGAAGTATGAGATAATCTTATACCCAATAACGAACCCGCACTTACAACATGGTACTCATTAGCATCTTCACAAAAATATTTTAAAGAATTAAGTGCATCAGGGCATTCTTGGATTTCATCAAATATTATTAGAGTTTTTTCTTTTTCTATTTTTTTTCCATTTACAAAAGTTAATTGTTCCAAAATACGATTTACATCTTTGCTGTTTCTAAAAACACTTGTAAGATTTTCATCATGATCAAAATTGAAATAAGCAATATTTTCGTAGTATTCTTTACCAAATTCTTTTAAAAGCCATGTTTTTCCAACTTGTCTAACTCCTCTTAAAATCAAAGGTTTTCTATTTTTTCTATTTTTCCAATTAATTAAATCATTCATCAAAGTTCTTTTCATAGTTCTAATCAACTCCTATGAAAACCATTATACACGAAAAACAAATAAAATATAATGTTTTATCACATTTTTTCAAACATTTTATATAAATTTATCACATTTTTGTAAAATGTTTACATTTTTTATTTATTTAATCCATACTTTTTAGTAATTGGATCTTTAAATAAAAAACATTTTAATGGATATTTAGTAAGAGTTAAATATAATATTAAAATTTTTATAATGATTAATAATGATATACATGAAACTATTAAAGATACTGGATTAGCCTTTATTATTAAATAAAATAAAACTATAGATATAAATATTATTAAATAAAAAGATAATATATCTATAATTAAAATAGCCTTTTTAGTAAAAAATGTATAACTATAAAATAATAAAGGTATTAATATTATTTCAGATAATAATGTTATCATACTTGCAAAAATGTAGTTAGGATTATTATATAAATAGGGAAGTAAAATTAAAAGCCATATTATAGTAGGAGTAATAAGCATTTTAATATGTTCCCACACAGATTCATTTACTGGAAAGAATATTGCAGCTATTTTGTTATTATTACTCCATTCATAAATAAAGTGAGATATAGTTCCAAATATAGAAATAAATAAAAAACTTATTATAAAATATGACATAGTAACACCTACTAAACTATATTGTTTTTATGTTATAGTATAACTTGTTAGTTGAAATTATTTATTGTATACTTTTTATAGAGGTAATATATGGAAAATAAAAGATTTACTATGAGAGATGAAGAATTTAAATGTATTGTATGCAATAGTGTAGTTAAACCACTAGAATATACTGCTAGAGATCATTGTCCTAATTGTTTGTGTTCAATACATATCGATATAAATCCAGGAGATAGATTAGAAACATGTCATGGAATATTAAGACCAATTAATATAGAAAAATATAGAGATACTTATAAAATAATTTATAAATGTGATAAATGTAAATCTATAAGAAAAAATATAATGGCTAGAGATGATAACATGGATATGATAATTGAAATTATGAGTAGTCAAAAGTAATAAAAAA